>JBFZBV010000543.1:0-17456 GCA_041308285.1 Planctomycetota bacterium
GCCCTTTCGACATCCGGCCGTCGCGGCAGCAAGCTTTTGCAGTTGCACAATTGTGCAAGTGTCGAATTCGAGGGTGATGCGCAGGCGGAAGGGCAGGTCCGCAACCTCGGCGATTCCGCGCGGTCGATCCAGCGGATACTCCGCAGACCGAGGGGGAAGAGCTGCAATCCAAAACCGTCTAGATAGCAGGCCAGGAGTTCGGGGCCTATGGCCCCATTTCTGATGAATTGCGCCGGCGAGCCGGCCTGTACGGAAGCGAATGCTTCGCGAAGACGAAATGACGGCGGTTGATGGGCGCTGCCCCGGCGATTCCGGCATTTCTCCATGGCGTCCCATGGCCCATGAAAAGAGCTTGTGCGTCGCGCTTGACAATCCCGGTGCGAGGTTTAAAATGGAATCAGCAATTCTAAATTGGCAGCAAAAATGGAACAGATAACACGATATTTCCGGGCTCCCCGGGGCTCCTTCTTCCTCTTCGGCCCCCGCGGGACCGGCAAGTCCACCTGGCTCGGGCAGGCATTCCCGGACGCCCTCGTCGTGGATCTGCTCGATCCCGAGACGCACAGGACGATGCTGGCCCGCCCAGAGCGGCTGAGGGAGCTTGTGGACGGGGAGCCAGGGGCGCGGACCGTGGTGGTCGACGAGGTGCAAAAGGTCCCGGCCCTTCTGGACGTGGTCCACCAGATTGTCGAGGCCCGGGATCGAAAGGCCTTGCGCTTCGTACTGACGGGATCGAGCGCGAGGAAGCTGAAGCGCACGGGTGTAAACCTGCTCGGAGGGCGCCTCGCGCTCAGGACGATGCATCCCTTGCTCGCCTCGGAGCTCGGCGACAGGTTCGACATGCGAAAGGCGCTCGAGATGGGAATGATACCGCTCGTGGTCTTCTCGGGGGATCCGGCCGAGGCGCTGTCGGCATACGCGGAGCTGTACCTCAAGGAGGAGGTGCAGGCGGAAGGGCTGGTCCGCAACCTCGGGGATTTCGCGCGGTTCCTCGAGGCGGCGTCCTTCTCCCACGGATCGCTCCTCAACGTCTCGTCCGTCGCGAGGGAATGCGGCATCGGGCAGAAGACGGCGGAAGGGTACTTCGGGATTCTGCAAGACCTGCTCATCGCTTTCCTGCTGCCTCCTTTCGCGCGAAGGGCGAAGAGGCGGACGGCGAAGCACCCCAAATTCTACTTCTTCGACGCGGGAGTCTTCGGATCCCTGAGGCCGAGAGGCCCGCTGGACACACCGGATGAAATCGGCGGGGCCGCGCTCGAGGGCCTGGTCGCGCAGCATCTGCGCGCATGGATTGCGTACGGCCCGGCCAAGGTCGAGATGTGCTACTGGAGGACGAAGTCCGGAGTGGAGGTGGACTTCGTGCTCTACGGGGAGGGCGGGATCACGGCAATCGAAGTGAAGGCGTCGAGACAGGTCTTCCCCGGGGACGTCAAGCCCCTCAAGGCTTTCCTCAAGGACTACCCGAGGGCGACAGTCTGCCTGCTTTACGGCGGGGACAGGCGCCTCAGGATCCAGGGCATTCACTGCCTGCCCTGCGCCGAATTCCTCCGCGGCCTCGTGCCCGGCCGGCCGCTGCCCGGACCGGCCACGTCAAAATCCGTCTGATGAGGTCGGCTGGAAGGGCCATTACGCGCATCGGGATTGAGGATGCGGTGCGGGCGCGGCAGCGCGGCTCAGGCGATTGGCTGCTAGGAGAACGGCCCGCCGATCGGGATGAGCTTCGGCGTCTTCTTGAACAGCTTCAGCACCCGGCCCGGCACGAATTTCCTGTGAATCAGGATCGTGAAGACGTATTCGTCGAACCACCTGTCCGACAGCATGAACAGGCCGTTCTTGCCGTACTGCTTGCCCCAGCTGTTCTCGAGCTTCCACTTCACCGGCTTGCCGTCCTTGAGATCCACTCCGATGAAGAGCTGGAGATGGTTGCACTCCTCGTGGAAGTAAGTGATTCGCTCGGCCTTGGTCATGGGGAACTTCATGTTGAACATGTTTTCGTAGTCGAACAGCCGGTGGTGGTAGAAGCCCCTGTTCGCGTCCGTGCCCGGACCGGCCTCCGATGAGTAGAGGACCGGCTCGCCCGCCTTCAGGGACTTGATGACGGCGCTCCTGAGCTCTTCGATGGCGACGTTGAGGAACACCATGTCCGACGCGCCGACCGTGTTCTGGGAGAACTCGAGGATGTAGGGCTGGTCGAACGGATACCCGTCCGCAGGCAGGTTGAGCAGCGTGACGTAGTCGTCAGGGTTGACCTTGAGGTACTTCTTGGTGAAGTCCCGGGGTGTTATGTTCCTCAGGCGGTGGAACTTCTTCTTGGGCTTGGGCTTCTTCTCGTCCTTCTTCTTCTTTTTCTTCTTCCCCTTGGCCTTGCCGTCTTCCTTGGGCTTGGCTCCGTCGTCCCAGTATGACCACGAGAATCTCTCGGGCGGCAGGCCCAGGAACATGGCGAGGAGGTTGAAGATCTCGCCCATTATGGTTTCCTTGGCGGCGCGCATCTCGGAGACGGGCCTTCCCTTCTTCTCGAGCTCCCTGATTATCAGCGCGCCCTGCCTGCACTTGTACCCGACGCGCTCGTTGAGGAACTTGCTGTTCTTGAGGTTGAACGTGTCCGGCATCACGGCCTTGGGCACGAGCCCGTACTTGGCGATGCAGTTCGCCGTGTAGAGCCAGTCGCCCCCGTCGCCTATGGGTTTGTGGAGCAGGTGCACGAGGTGCCTGTCGAGCATGTCGCGCTTGCGGAACTCAATCATCTTCTCCAGGAACCAGTTCGACTTCTCGAGCTTGTCGAAGAACTCGTGGTAGTTCTGCGAGAAGTCGAACGCCTTGAAGTTGAGGTTCCTTCCCGCGAGGAACCGGAGCCAGTTGAGGTCCGCGAAGAGCCAGCACGTGCCCGCCCTCTCCTGGTCCTGGGGCTCGGCGGCTATTTCGACTTCGTTCGAGAAGACGAAGTCGAAGTCGTTGACGATATTGCAGTCCACTGCCAGGTTGGCGAGAGGGTTGCGCGTCAGGGCGTTCATGGTGATTTTATGGACCGGCTGCTTCTGGAACTCCTTGCGGAACCTGCCGAGCATTGTCTCGGTGATTGCGCCGGGCGCCTTGGTGCTAATCGTGTACTGCATTTCCTGCTCCGGAATATTACAGGGGCGGTCTCAATCGCCGCGCGGGGTAAAGCTACTACGCCTGAGGGAATAATGCAAGCGTCTCGGGCTGGAATGCGCGCATGGGCAGGGAAGCCCTTGAGAGCGCGGCCGATTGCGGGCGGGGCATAGCCGGCGGTCGGTTGCGGCCAGGCTGCGATTCAGGTATGTTCGCGGCCTGGCGTTTGCGATTTGATTGCCGGAACTGGAGGAGTCGGTCGTGAAGGTCCTGGTCCTTTATTATTCGATGCACGGCCACGTGCACGCCCTAGAGGGCGCGAGGTTCCTGGGCAGGCGCGTGGCGGAACTGGCGGCGAAGCTCCGCCGGTGAACTGGACTTTGCATTGGGGTGATTGCATGCGCTACATGGAGGAGGGGGCCGAAGGCGGCAGGATGTTCATGGTGAAACTCGAGACTGGCGAGCCGGTCGCGGCCGCTCTCCGCGACTTCGCGCGCGAGCACGGCATTCGCGGCGCGATGCTGAGCGGCCTCGGAGCCGTGTCGGACGCCGAGCTTGCCTGGTTCAACAGGGACAAGAAGAAGTACTACTCGTCCAAGTTCCAGGACGTGATGGAACTCCTGTCTCTGACGGGCAACTTGGGGGTCAAGGAGGACGGCCCGGCGCTGCACGCGCACGCCGTGTGCTGCGGCCAGAACCTCCAGGTCGTGGGAGGCCACCTGGTGGAGGCGGTCTGCGCGGTGACCGTGGAGGTCTTCGTTGCCGAGACCGGATTCGCAATCGAGAGGAGGCAGGATCCCCGGTTCGGCCTGTGGCTCATGAATCTCCGCAAGCCGGAGGGCAGGTAGACTTGCGGACCGAAGGGCGAATGAAAGGCCGGGCAGGCACGACGGCATCGGCGGATCCGGGGGCCGCGGATCCGGGACCGCGGAGCAGGAGCGTGTGGTTCCGCGACGGCCTCCGTTTCTCCTGCGTGAAATGCGGCGCATGCTGCAGGGACGACGACGAGGAGAGCTTCGTGTTCCTGTACGAGGGCGAGCCCCGCCGCATGGCGAAGGCTTTGGGTCTGGACGAGGGCGAATTCCTCCGCAAATACGTGGCCGGCGTCGACGGCTTCGCCACTCTCAGGAACTCCGGCAAGGAATGCATCCTGCTTTCCCCCGGCGGAACCTGCTCCCTGTACGGAGCCAGGCCCCTGCAATGCCGCGCATGGCCGTTCTGGCCGGAATACATTAAGAAGCGCAGTTTGTGGCAGTCGAGTGTGGCCTGCAAGTGCCCGGGCGCGGGGCGCGGCAGGCTGCATACTGCCTCGAAAATCACGGCTATTCTGCAACATCAGCACGAAGCGAGACTTATGTTAATTGGACCTGGTCCATTTATTTAATTGGACCAGGTCCCGAATTGATTTTGGACCAGGTCCCGAATTTCAAGCCCGGAAGCGAAATTTAATCCCTGCAAAGAGCAACTAAGGGCATATACGGCAGGTTTTTACGCCGCAGGGGGACCGGCTGGCGCCCTGCGGCGCGGATTTCGAGGATTACAGGTTGAGAACCGCACCTGATTTACGGAGGCGCTGAGGCCTCGCGGGTGCCGCGCACCGTGTGCGCGGAAACGCGGGTTTCGGCGCGGAACGCCGCGGGTCTGGCGGGCTCGACCTCTGCCGAGTCCGGCCGTGACGCGCTGCCGGGCGACTTCGCCCCTTTGACCCGACTGCCCCGGAGCAGACCGCAGCCGATATACCGCCGCCCCTGCCTCATTCCAGGTCCGGTTCTGCAGGATTGGACCGCTCAAATGGATGGTCTGCTGTTCGCCCCTGGCGTGATTGGTTTGGCCGGCCACGTCGACCACGGCAAATCCGCGCTCGTCCATGCTCTGACAGGAACCGACCCGGACAGGCTCAAGGTGGAGAAAGAGCGCGGCATGACTACGGACCTCGGGTTCGCGTCGCTTCTGCTCCCGGACGGCCGCAGGGTGGGGATAATCGACGTCCCGGGCCACGAGAAGTTCATCCGTCACATGATAGCGGGCGCCGCGGCAATCAAGGCGGTGGTCCTCGCGGTGGCTTGCGACGACGGCGTGATGCCCCAGACTGTCGAACATCTCGCCATAGCCGGGCTTCTCGGGGTGGCGGACGGCTGCGTGGCCCTGACCAAGGCAGATCTCGCGGACGGGGATTTGCTCGATCTCGCTGCCGGAGAGGTATCCGCGCTTGTGAGGGGGACCTTCCTCGACGGCAAGCCCGTGGTGCCGGTGTCGTCCAGGACCCGTGCAGGGCTTAGCGACCTCGACTCGGTCATCGGCGAAATGGCGTCCCGCTTCGCTTCGGCGGATTTCGGGCAGAAGGAGTTCCGGATGCCCGTGCTCAGGTCCTTCCGGATTGAGGGCCACGGCCTGGTCCTCACGGGCGTCCCCATCTCGGGTTGCGTGGCCAGGGGCGACGAGCTCGAAGCGCAGGGGCTCAGGCTCCGCGTGAAGAGGCTGCAGTCCTACGGCGAGGAGATTGAGAGATCGGAGGGTCCGTCGTCGCTGGCTCTGAATGTGGCGATCGCAGGAAAGGGGACGGTGGAGCGCGGGGACGTGCTGTGCGCGCCCGGGCTTCTCAGGCCCGTGGAAAGGTTCCAGGCGAGGTTCGACGTCCTTCCGGCCGCGCCAAGGGATTTGGCCGGAAACACGAAGGTACAGGTTTTCCACGGTGCGATCCGGGTCCCCGCAACGATGACGTTGATTGGATGCGGAAAGGCCGGGCCGGGCGAATCCGTGTTCGCCGATTTCCGCCTCGAGCGGCCGCTGTTCGCCTGCGCGGGCGACAGGTTCGTGGTCAGGTCCCCGAGCCCTCCCGCGACGCTCGGCGGCGGCACGATACTGTCGACCCCGAGGCAGGGCGCGCCCAGGAAGGCCGCGGCCGATCAGCTCATCGCGGTCGAGAAAGCCTTGAAAGACGCGGCGGAGTTCGTGGAACTGCTCGTCGGATCGGCGGGCCGCGATGGCGCTGACATGGACTTCCTCCGCCGCGCCACTCTGAGAACGCGGCATGCGATGGAGTCCGCAATCGGGGACCTCGAGTCCCGCGGAGGCATGGTCCGGACTTCGCGGGACGGGCTTTTCCTGTCGCGCGATGCGCTCCTCGGCATGCGCAAGGAGCTTCTGGAATGGCTCAGGAAACGCATGGCGCTGAATCCGCTCGAGGCGGCGGTGACCGTATCCGAAGCGGAGTCGGAACTGGGATGGGACAAGCGGGTCCTGGATTTCGTCGCTGAAGGCCTTTGCAGTGCCGGGATGCTGTGCCTTGAAGGCGGCTCGCTGCGCCTCCCTGCGGCGGGCCGCGGGCAGGAGGAGGATTCCGGGCCCCGGGCGCAGGCCGTGCTGCGGTTCCTGGCCGGCCGCGGGCTGGAGCCTGCCGAGCAAGGCGCCATCGCGTCGGCGCCCGGATCAGGAGCCGAGGGACTGGACGGGATCCTCGGAACCCTGCTGCGGCGCAGGATGATTGCCGCAGTGGCGAAGGACCGTTTCGTGCATTCGGACGCGCTCGCCAGGGCGCGCACGGTTCTCGAGGAGCTCCTGCGCTCGAGAGGCGGCGTCGCAGGAGCCGCAGCGGCGAAGCAGGCCCTGGCTGTTTCGAACTCCACGGCGACCATGTATCTCGAGTTCTTCGAGAAGGAAGGACTGATTGCCAGGGCAGGCAAGCTGTTCAGGCTGGCGCGGGCGCGCCAGGCTTAATGACGCTCGCAAATCTCGGCTATTTCACATCATCAACGCAAAACATGACTTATGTTAAATATATATGTTAAATGTACCTGGTACATTTATTAATCGGTGGCGCTCATCCGGATGCTGACGGCCTCGCAATAGCTGCCTGCTTATCAACGCGAATCTGCGTCTCGAGGGCACACATTTCTTCAGCAGCCTGCAATCTCACGATATCCGATTCGCGCAGCTCCCTATTTCGCGAGGCTCTTTTCGTACAGCGGGTCGAGGGTGATTGAAGCGACGGAAGGCAGCAGGACAAGCCTTATACCCGTGTCCGGGTCCGGGGCGGTTTTGACGATTCCGGTCCTAGGGGTAATCCTCAGCATCGCCCCCATCGTGGACCAGTATCCTCCCCTGGTCGTGCACCAGCCGGGGTACTTAGGACCGGGGTCGTTAATCATATAGTCCCGGGCGTTCCCCATGGTGTGGCGCACGCCGTAGGGGCTCTCGTCGGCCGGGAACGAGTCGACCGGTTCCGGATGCATCGGGGTGTCGTGCGAGCTCGAGGCGTTGCAGAAGGTCGCGTCGAAGTTGTACCCGCACGTATATTGCCTCCCGTCCGCGCCCCGGGCGGCCTTCTCCCAGAAGAGGTCGTTGGCCAGGCTTAGCAGGAATCCGGAGTCGCGCCGCTGCGAGGCGGCGTAGGCCATGGCGTCGTTCCACGACAGCCCTAGGGCGGGCCAGTCCGGCCGCCACCACAAGGAGTTCTTCTCGAGTTTCTGGGCTTTTTCCGCCAGCTCCGGCGGGGCCGATGCGATCCACTCGTCGGTCGGAACAATCCGCCGGCCTTCAGTGTCCGCGGGCCAGTATTCGACCCCCTTCTGGGCCTTTCTCGGCGCCCTGGCGGCTGCTTCCGCGGGATTCGTCAGCGCCAGGCGGTTCAGATATTCGAGGTATTCCGCGCACGTGACGTGCGTCCTGGCGATGAAGAAGTCGCGAATCAGCAGGACCTGTTTTTCCGCGGTATAGAGCGCCTGCTTGTCTCCCTGGAAGATGAACCGCCCTGCAGGGACCTGGACGAAGCCGCCGGGAATCTCGTCCGCACGGTAGAGCGTGACGTCGAGATTCTCCTTCAGGAGCCGCGTGACGTTCAGGTTGAACCGCAGCGACCTGTACCCTGCCAGCGAAATCACGAGCAGGTAGGATCCCATGGGAAGGCGGAAAGGGGCGATTGGCGTCGTGCCGAGTCGAAGACCGGCCACGGGGCGGTACGGGGAGTCGAGGCCGAAGCACGAATCCGCGGTTTCGCGCGGCATCTCGCCCCTCTCAGCGCCCCGAGCCTCCACGCCGTCCGGGAACACCGGGAACAGGCGAAGATCCTTCTCCTTGTAGCGGAACAGCCAGACCTCGGCGCCTGAAATCCCTTCGGTCCTGCAGGAACGGCCGTGTACCTTGAGCCGGAGCGGAGCAGCGGGCTCCATCGCCGGTATTCCCTCACCGCTCTCGTGCCCGTCCAGCGCTCGGCCGGAAATGGGGTGCGTCCCCGCCCTCATCGCGGCCTCCTCCGCGGGGTTCCCGGCCGATTTTAACTCGAACTCGGCAGGGTCCACGAGCCTGCCTTCGCGCAGGCATGCGCATGGGTACGCGGATGTGCGAATGGAGACTGTGCCGCTGCCGTCGAGGATTTCGTTGAAAGCCCCGTCGTTGTACTTGCGGACCAGGCTCTCGTAGTAGACCATCTGGCTGCGGTTGTCGTCCTCCTCCATGAGTTCGAACTTGTCCCAGTAGAGCTGCGCGAGGCCGGCTCTCGCATCGAGGTTGTTCTTCTCGAAGCCGAGAGCCTCGTGGAACGCGGTTTCGGCTTTCCCGAAAGCCAGGGCAATTTCGTCGATGATGCTCTGCGACCGGTAATAAACTTCGAGATAGGGCTTCTTCCTCTCGATTGGCCAGTAGGGCTTCAGCTTCCCGAACTCCAGCTTGACGGACGACCAAATCCCGGCGGATTCGGCGTTGAGGCCCTTCCAGCGCGATGCGGCTTCCTTCCCCTCCGACACTCGGGCGGCCGCGGCGAGGTGGTTCCGCTCCCGCTCCTTCTCGCCCTCGAGGAAATCGCGGATGCATCCGGCGAGCTCCTTCGCGGAGGAGTATCTTAATGCCTTCTCCTTGGAGAGGGCCTTCAGGCATATGCGGTCGAGCTCCTCGGGAATCGGGTCGGGAGCGAATCCCGGCCTGCGCAACACCGGCCTCGGCAGGGGTTCGGCGGGATCCGCCGCCACCGTGTCGCACGGAGAGTATTCGTCCCCCGGCATCCTGATGTCCGATGCGCGCAAGGACGGGGCCATGGTCTCCTCGCTCATGACCTTGTCGAGCACCTGCAGGGCGGATACGCCCTCGAAGGGCGGTCGGAACGTGAGGATTTCGTAGAGAATCGCGCCCAGCGAGTAGATGTCCGATCGTTCGTCTATTTCCGAGATTCGTCCCGCCGCCTGCTCCGGAGGCATGTAGGCGGGCGTGCCCATGATTGTGCCCTCGAGGGTAAGCACCGGCTGATCTTCCAGAGCCTGATTTACATGATCTTTCTGCTGATCGACATGATCGGACTTGGAGGGGATGGGTTTGAAGAGGATCTTCCCCGTTATTTCGGAGTGCTTGTATTTCTCGACCACGTACTCCTTCTTCAGATCATGCGAATCAGCACCCAAATCAGAGGAATCAGGCTCGAGGGGCTTGCGGGGCACGATGAGCGCAGAGGGTGGACCAGGAGAATCAGGTTGTGCAGAATCAGGAGAATCAGTCTCCGCCATCGTTTTCAGGGCATCGGGCGAGGATTTCGGCGGATCAGGAGAATCAGGCTTGCCTGTAACTTTTGCCAGGCCCCAGTCCACCACGTACACTTCGCCGTAGTCTCCGACCATGACGTTCGCAGGCTTGAGGTCGCGGTGTATCACTCCGTGGTCGTGAGCGTAAGCCATCGCGTTGCACACGTCCAGGAAGATGCCGAGCAGGCGCGGGCGGGAGAACTCCTTGCGCGGATCTCTTTGATCCTGATTAATCCGATTCACCTTCGCCTTTGTCTTCGGTGGAGCCTGATTTACACGGCTGGAATCAGGAGCATCAGTTTCCGCCGTAGGCGGATCAGGAGAATCAGGATTCCAGGATCCCCTCTCCACCGCGCGCAGGATCTTGCCCAGGTCGCGGCCGACGATTTTCGCCATGGTGAAGTAGGGCGCCTCGCCGCTGGAATCCCTCACGATTCCCATCTCGTACACCGGGATGATGTTGGGATGGGGAAGCCGGCCTGCGGCGCGGCTCTCCTTCAGGAAGCGCTCGACCGCCGACGTGGGCTGGCCCGGCAGCATCATCTTGACCGCGACTTCGCGGCCGAAATCGCGGTCCACGGCGTCTAGGACCCTGCCCAGGCCGCCACGGCCGAGCTCGCCTACGATTCTGTACCTGTCCTGCGATCCGGCGCTGAAAGCGGCCGGCGCATCGATCGCAGGGCGGTTGACCACCGTGGGTCCGCCGTCGCCGAAAACAGCGGCAAGGCCGGAGGAAGATGCCGCCTTTGATTCGGGTGCTTTCCGGGCCGGGATCTCGCGGATCCGAGCCGCCTGAGGGAGCCCCTGGAAGAGTGCGGCGATGTCCGCGCCTGCGGCCAGGGAGGCCAGCATGCGGCCGGGATCATCGCCGATTTTTTCCGATTTCGCGCGGATGTACGAGTCCGCTGTCTCGAGCTCTGCGGCTGTCAGCTGGCCGCGGGACAGGAGGACTCCGGTGATGCTGCTGTCCTTGTCCCCGGCGCATTCCGAGGCGGCGTCGCGGACCTGGTCGCGGGTGACGAAACCCAAGGCGATCGCGGCAGTCGCGCGCAAGAGGTCTTTCTCTTCAGGCATTGGAGCAATCCTCACGTTGCGCGACTATTTTATCACCTGAGTCTGGAGGGAAGTACAGGCATGAGTGCGGGCCCTGGCAGGCCGCACATTGCCAAAGAAACTCGTCTATTCTACAACACCTGCTCGGAGCGGGACTTATATTAAATGTACCTGGTACATTTATTCAATCGAACGTGGAGTCCGGCAGGCTGGTAATTTTCATTCGCCCTTTTTGGCGATTAGGATCCTGATCTTCTCGGCCATCCTGGCGGCCTTGGTCTTCTCCGGGGATTCCGGATATGAGGAGACCAGGCCGTCGAAGACCTCCAGAGCCTTGTCCAGATCCCCGTCTGCAAACAGGCCCTGGCCTGTCAGATACGCCACTGCGGGCGTGAAGTGCCCGCGCACGCCCAGCGCGAGGAACGCCTGGCCTTCGTGCGACACGTCGCGATACCTCTTGAGCCCGAAAAGGCAGCGAAGCTTGAGGGATGTGGAGAATCCCTCGATCTTCTCCATGGGGAACTCCTCCTCCCACCCGCGGACCTCCTCCAGGGCTTTGTAGAACTCCTCCTTGAAAAGCAGGTTCTCGACCTTGTACGCCCACCCGCCCTTCTTGACGATCTCCTCCTCCTTCGCAGGCCTTGGCGACCTGAGAGCATCGGCCTGCGCATAGGCTTCGGATGCGGCCTTGAGATCCGCCACGTCGAGCAGCACGTCGCCCCTGAGGATTAGCGCCGTCCTCTTGAGCTTCGCGTCGCCGTCCCCGAGCGCCCCAGCGATCGAAGCCAGCTTCGCGAGCGCCTGAGGCCCGTCCTTGGAAGCGAGGTACCCGGACCAGGCGGAGCCGAGGTTAGCGGCTGCGGCCGTTCTCGGGTCAGCGGAGTTCTCCAGCGCCGCGGCGAAAGCGGCCGATGCCGCTTCGTACTCGTCCGTATCCTGCACGAGAATCATTCCGAGCTTCAGCGCGGCCTGGCACGTCGAGTTCTTGTCGATTTCCGATTTCCTCTGCAGGATCTCGCGCAGGAGCGGGACAAGGTCCGGCTTGATCCCCTCCGAATCCGCGACTTGAATCAGGATGCGCAGATCGGCGGTCTGAATCTGCTTAAGGTCGTATCCCTTGAGTACCGAGTACATCTGGCCGAGCGTCTCCCACTGGGCCGGGAAGACCTCAATCTCGGTGTCCACGGTCATGCACGCCGAGGCCTTGGGCCCCGCCTCGTCCGCTGCCACGGCGAGCCTGACCAGGTATTTCCCCTCGTGCATGAAGACGTGGATCGGCCCCTCCTCGGAGCTCGTGACGCCGTCGCCGAAGTCCCATTTGACGTATTTGGGCTTCTGTCCGTGCCCTGCCGTGGACCCGTTCCTGAACCTGACCGCGTAGAACCTGGCGCCGAATCCTTCGCAAGCGCCGAGCGCCTGGAAGGCGAAGTCCGCTGCCGTGCCCCCGTCGCGCAGCTCGACAGGCTGCGGGTTGCCCTTCTGGAACCCGGGGAAAGCTTCGGCCGGCACCAGGGCGACCTGCTTTTCGCCCGGCGGTATCCAGCCCAGGACTGCAGCAGGCCTGCCGCGGGTGAACTCGTGCACGTACTCGAATTTGTGCATTCCCGCCTCGAGGTCAATCGTCCCGTTCCGCTCGCCCCACAGGCCCTCCTGCGCAGGATGCCTGCCCGGCCACGAGACCACGTGCTTGCCGTCAATGAAGAGGAAGGAGGAATCCGACGATGCCGTCGCGAACGTGTAGGTGCCGTTCGACGGTACGTTTATGAACCCCCTGAACGCGGACCAGAAGAACATCGAAGGCCCGAAGGGATTGTACCCCATGAAGACGTTGGCCACAGGCGACGATCCGTGCACCGACTCCGAACTCTCGAGCATGAGGCGCATGTCCTCCCACGAGGAGCAGTCCCCCCTGAGCCTCGGCCCGGTGGTGAGCACCAGCCCCCTGTCCGGCACGAGCCTGCTTTCCACGGGCTTCGCCGCAGGATTGCCGTAGTAGACGTAGTAGGTCCTTTCGACCTTCTGGAGCCGGAAGAGCACCTCGCACGTCCTGCCGGGCGCGGCGGACAGGACCTTGCAATCCATCTCGATTTTCGCAGGGGTTGCCACCCGGATGTCGGATCCGTCCTTCTGGATGGCCGTGGCGGCGGGGAAGGAAATCCACGCGATGCCCGACCCGTCCCACTTCTGGCCTTTGGGCACGACCACCTTGCGCCTGGCCTGCCATGCAGCGTCCCACCACTCGTCCGCGGCCAGGGCGGCCGAGGCCGGTACCAATAGGAAGGCGGCGAGCAGCAGAGCCGGGCGGAGCCGGATTCGACTGGACGGTTTCATGGCTTATTCATCCTCCTCGAGCCCTTCCTCCTTGATTTTCGGGTTCTTCCTGAACGGCGTGTCGGGTTGTTCGATTGCCTCCTGCGAGGGCGCGGACCTCTTGCCCGCCGCTCTCAGGACCACGTTGTCGAACCTGGCCTCGCCCCGGGGCCAGTACGCGTAGAGCTTTATCCTGATTTTTTCCGTGAGCAGGGGCATGCCCTTGTCCGTCCTTGTGGGGTGGAACCGCCACTCGTAGGTGTGCCACGATCCGAGGAACGCCTTCTCGGCCGGCGACTCCCCGCAGGACTTCTGGTTCCGGTACACGATTCGGTCACGGCCGCCGTGGACCACGTAGCCGTCGACGAAGATCTTGATGCCGGTGGCCGCCGAGAAGACGTCCAGGCTAAGGTAATACTCGGTGTCCCGTTCGACCGGGATGTAGTCCGAGACTATATGGACCCCGTCGTTCGCGCCCACGGTCTTGTACTGCGCCTTCTCGCCGGGCGGCGTCTTCTTCCCGGCCGGCGGCCGGTCCTTCGCAGGGCGCTCCATCTCCTTCCAGCGCGGGTACGCCTCGTCCAGCAGCACGTCGGTGTCCACGCGCACGACCATGCCGCGGCCCTCCTCCCTCTCCCAGAACGACGTCAGGCCGTCGAAGCCCTGGTAGAGCTTGAGATTCCAGCCCTTGGGCGCGGATTCGCAGGCCTCCTCGAACCCGGGATTGGGCGCGAGGTTCGGCCCTTCCGGCGCGGACGGGGCGCCGGCTCGCGGGCCTTCCCACGAAACCGGGAAATCGCCGGCCGACGCAGGCTCCGGCATTCCGGCCCTGTCCCAGAAGAGCTCGAGCCTGATTTCCTCCCTGTGATACGTGAGCAGGGCGGGATCAGGCAGATCGAACCGGCCTTCGAAAGCGCCTTCATCCCGTGCGAGGTCCATCCTGATTCCCCTGTCCTCGGGGAACCTGAACCTGAGCCACGCGCGGTCCGGGGTGGTGAAGAGGGGGTTAATCAGAGCGCGCACGCGAATCGCCGGCTTCGCGCCTTCAGCCGTCGGAATGCCCGCGATCGTGACGCCCACCAGGGGGCTTTGCGCGAGCAGCCGCACGGCCGAGGCCGGGAGCAGGTCGGCCCGCAGCCCGCGCGGCCCGCCGAGATGCATGCCGTGAACCAGCCTGTCCGCGCTCGTGACCGGGCCTCCGGCGAGAAGCGGAAACTTCTCCGCAATCAGGATGGACGTCTTCGTCCCGCGCGAGTCCTCGCCCGCGGCTATCCTGCACGGGAACGCCGCGATGCCCGAGGAAGCGGGGTCCTCGGGATTCAGCGGCGCGATTCCCAGGATTGCGAGGCTTTCGGGCTGCTTGTCCGGCGCGGGTTCGCCCGCCGGCCTGAAGGCGTACGGGAACGGCTTCGCGGACTTGAGCAGCGCCGCCCCGGCGTCCCGGAGCACGAGCACGACGGACGCCTGCACGCCGGCCGGGAACGCCGGCGACCTGAGCGATATGGCCTGATCCTTCTCGCCGGGAACCGCGGCGAGCGCGGTGAGCAGGTAGCCCCTGGCGTCGATGCAGAATGCAGCGGCCGCGGGCTTGAAGGGTGATCCCGTGCACACGATTGCGATTCCGTCCCATGCAGGGCCGCTCGCGGCGGCTGGCGCCGGTTCCTCGGCCCGCGCGCATGCGCATGCCGCGATCAGCGCGGCCGCGCACGCGGCGGCCGCGCCATGGGCCGCGCAGAACAGCCGTGCTCCGTGTTCAGACTCGCGCATCGGTCCCCCGGCGAGCGTCCCTCTCACTTCCCGCCCCTGCTCAGGGTCCGGAAATAGGCCATGAGCCGTTCGCGGTACTTCTCGGGCATGGCCTCTTTGCCGACGTTCATGAGGTCTTCCCTGAGGCCCTTGGGCATGGCCTTGACCGCCTCCCTGTTGACCTGCAGTTCGTCCTTGACCGCGGCGTCGGCCTCCCCGAGGCGTATCAGGATGTCCTTCTTGAGCGCGGCGAAATCGGCGATTCTGCCCGCCTTCAGGCATTCCTCCGCCTTCTTCATGAGGAGCACGGCGTTCTCCACGCCTCCTGCGGGGTAGCGGCGGACCTTGAGGTCGCGCTCCAGCTTCTCCGCGGTCTCCCTGATTTCGACCTGCCGGCCGGACAGCCTGGCGAGCTCCTTCTCGAGCGGAGGCGGGGTCTGGCCTCTCTGGCCGTCCGCGCCGGAGCCGCTGAGCTTGCCGCCGCCGGTCGCGCCGCCGCCAGGGTCGTTGGATTTGTCGTCCACTTTCCCGGCCTCGTAGGGATCAGGCGTCTTGCGGAACGGCGTCTGCCTGCCGCCCTTGCCCGTGGCGGTGTTCTCGACCATCTGGCCGTGCGACCTGCCGGTGCGGCCCTCGCCGGACCTGCCGCCGACTTCGTTGTTGTTGGGCAGGTAGTTGCCGGTCTTGCCCTGGGCGCTCATGTTGGAAATGGGCCCGTCCATGGTGGACCACCCCGCGCCCTTGTCGAGCGAGTCGGCCCACTTGCTGGACACGTCCTCGACGTCCTCCTCGAGGTCGTTCTGCGACTCGATGAGGTCGCCGACCATGTCCTCGAGCTCCTCGGGCAGGTCCACGAGCGGGACTTCCATGTCCTCGGTCGGGTCCTCCATGTTCCACTTTATGTTGTCGCGCACGTCGGGCAGCCACTTCTCGAGGTTCTTGGTGAGCTGCTCTGCGAGTTCGACGCCGCTCTGCTCGAACGGCACCGCGAGCTCTATGGTCTTCCTGGTGAGCGCGTCCGCGGCCTTTTCGACCTCCACGTAGATCTCGACAAGCTCCTCGGACACCGTGGCGTCGCTCATGTCCTGCTCGGGCAGCCTGCTCAGGTCGTCCATGAGGTCTCTCAGTATGTTCGCGAGCTTGTCCTCCGCCTGGGCGAGGTCCGCGGCCTTCTTGTCGTCCGCCTCGGTGAAATCGTCCGCGGGCTTGGCTGCGAGCTCCTTGCTCTCGCGGATGATTTTCTTCTGCTCGTCCACGAACTTCGCGAGGGAGTCCTTCAGGTTCCTGAGCGTTTCGGTCCTGTCGAGCAGCCTGCGCCTGTCGGACAGGGCAAGGGACGCCTCGCCGTTCTTCATCTTCTCGACGAAGTCCTCCACGCCGCGAATCAGGGCCTCGAGCCTGTTCTCGATTGCCTTCTGCAGGCCGGCGAGGGCCTTTACGGACGAGGCGTGGCCGTCGGATTCCACGGTCTTGGCCGCGACCGAGGCTTCGCTCACCGCGGCGGGCATCTCGTTGGCCGCTAGGTCGAGCAGCGCGGCCCGGGCGGAGGACTCGAACGGGCTTGATCCGCGGACCGATCTCGCGGCGTCCCTCGACGCGGTCAGCACCCCCGCCTGCTCCTTCTCGACGGTCTGGAGCAGCTTGCGGGCCCTTGGCTTGTCCGGGGCGGCCTTGACGGCGAGGGCTGTCCTCTGGGTTGCCAGCCTCTGAGCCCGGAGGATTGCCCTGAGCTTCGCGAGGAGATTGGCGACCTCGCTCTCGAGCTTCTTCTGAGCGTCTTCAGGCGAGACAATCTTGACGATATATATCGGCGAAGGCCCGGTCTGGCCGAGCCCGTCGCGGGCCACAATCTGGTACGTGAGCACCTCGCCGGGATCAAGGCCCAGATCCTCGGGGTCGAGGAGGAAGCTGTCGGAGAAGGCGGTTTCCCCGCCCCCGATTTCCCATGTCTTAAGTATCCTTTCCTCGCCTGCAGGCTCGACCCTCGACCGCAGCGAGACGGACTCGAGCCCGATGTCGTCCGAAGCCTGGAAGTTGACTGGGATTCTTCCGACCTTCTCGACCGTGGAGTCCCTGCCGGGCGAGGTGATTCTCGCTGCCGGCGGCATGTCGGGCAGGGATCGCACCGAGTGCACGGCCGCTGCGGACGACGCGATCCCCTCGGTGTCGGTCAGCGAAATCGTGTACGTGTCGTTGCGCGCGACGTCGAATGCGAAGGTCAGCGAGGCGCCGGATACCTTGGCCTCGATGCGGGATCCGTCTCCGAAAACCGCCTCTGCGCGAGCCAGGGGCTTGTCCGAGAAGGCGGTCGCCTCCACCTTCGTGCCTGCCACCGCAAGGACGTCGCCGCCGCAGTTCTCCTGCACCCTGGGCTGGCGCCGCGTGTACGCGGGGTATTCGAGTTTCAGGTCGATTCTACGCGCCTCGGGCCTGGTCTTCAGGCCCACGCGGAAGACCGGCGAGGTCACCTGGCCGCGGAAGCACCGGTACGAGAATCCCTCGGAGACTTCGGTGAGATCCAGGATGAACGCGCCGTCGGCGAAATCCATCTGCGCCTCGTGCGTTCCCGACGGGGCGGAGATTTCCGCCTTGAGCGAGTCCGGCACTGGGCCCTCGAAGCCCGCGCGGATTCTGAAGTCCGATCCCTTGAACACCTCGGCGTCGCCCGGCTCCACGAGAATCCTCAGGTCGGACACGGGCGATACGTTGCCGAAGGGGCGCGCGTAGCGCAGCGCGGCGTTCGCGAGC
>JBFZBV010000544.1:0-8295 GCA_041308285.1 Planctomycetota bacterium
CTCGTCCAGCGTGTGCGGCGGGATCACGCAGGCCGCGTCGCCCGAATGCACGCCGGCCTTCTCGATGTGCTCCATGATCCCGCCGATGGTGGTGTGCTCGCCGTCCGACACGGCGTCCACGTCCACCTCGATGGCGTTCGTGATGAACTTGTCCACGAGAATCGGGTGGTCCGGCGAGATGGCGATTGCCTCGGCCATGTACTTCTCGAGCTCCTCGGGCGTGCCTATGATTTCCATGCCCCTGCCGCCCAGGACGTACGAGGGCCTGATGAGCACGGGGTATCCGATTCTCGCGGCGATTTCGAGCGCCCTGGCCACGTCGCAGGCCGTGTCGTTGTCCGGCTGCGGGATCTTGAGCTTGCGCAGGCACTTCTGGAACCTCTCCTTGTCCGATGCGAGGTCTATCTTGTCCGGCGAGGTGCCGATAATCTTCACTCCGGCCTTCAGGAGCCTGAGCGCCAGCGAAAGCGGAGTCTGGCCGCCAAGCTGGACGATCACGCCGTCCGGCTCGACCTTCGTGTAGATGTTCATCACGTCCTCGAAGGTCAAAGGCTCGAAGAACAGCATGTCGGACGTGTCGTAGTCCGTGCTCACGGTCTCGGGGTTGCAGTTGACCATCACGGTCTGGTACCCGTCCTCCCTGAGCGCGAAGGCCGCCTGCACGCAGCAGTAGTCGAACTCAATCCCCTGGCCAATCCTGTTCGGCCCCCCGCCCAGAATCATTATCTTCTTCCCGGGAGTGATCCTGGTCTCGTCCTCGTCCTCGTAGGTCGAGTAGTAGAACGGCGTGTACGCCTCGAACTCAGCCGCGCAGGTGTCGACCAGCTTGAAGCAGGGCTTCACGCCCCTCTGCTCGCGCCGGGACCTGACGGCGGCCTCCGTCGTGCCGAAGAACGAGGCCAGCTCCCGGTCCGAGAACCCCGACCTCTTGGCCTCCCACCACACCTTGTCCGGCACCTCCTCGGGCGAGTCGAAGAACTTGACGAGCTCCTCGATCCTCATGATTTCCGAGATGTTGTTCAGGAACCACGGATCAAGGCCGGTCAGATCCGCGACCCTCCGGAGCCCGATTCCTTCCCTGAACGCGAGCCTTATGTAGAACAGCCTCTCGCGGTTGGGCTTCCTCAGGTTGTCCTCTATCTGCTCGACCATGGGCACGCCGGCGCGGTGCTTGACCTCCCATATGAGCCCGGAATAGCCCTGCTCGAGCGACCTTATGCCCTTCTGGAGCGCCTCGCGGAAGTTCCTCCCGATGGCCATCACCTCGCCCACGGACTTCATCTGCGTGCCCAGGGACGTGTCCGACATGGGGAACTTCTCGAAGTTGAACTTGGGTATCTTCACCACGCAGTAGTCGAGCGTCGGCTCGAAGCAGGCGGGCGTCTTCTTGGTGATGTCGTTCGGGAGCTCGTCGAGAGTGTACCCCACGGCGAGCTTCGCCGCGATTTTCGCTATGGGGAATCCCGTCGCCTTGGACGCCAGTGCCGAGCTCCTAGACACCCTCGGGTTCATCTCGATCACCAGCATCCTGCCGTCGCGGGGGTTCACCGCGAACTGGATGTTCGACCCGCCGGTCTCCACGCCCACGGCCCTGATGATTTTCTGCGCCGCGTCCCGCATGGCCTGGTACTCGCGGTCCGTGAGCGTCTGGGCCGGCGCCACCGTAATCGAATCGCCCGTGTGGATGCCCATGGGGTCGAAGTTCTCGATGGAGCAGATGACGACGACGTTGTCCGCCTTGTCGCGCATGACCTCGAGCTCGTACTCCTTCCACCCCAGGACCGACTCCTCGACGAGCACCTCGTGCGTGGGGCTCAGGGACAGGCCGAGGGCGCACATTCCCTCGAACTCGGCGCGCGACTTTGCGATTCCTCCGCCCAGCCCCCCGAGCGTGAAGGACGGCCTGATGACGGCCGGGATGCCGATGGAATCCACCGCTACGAGCCCCTCGGCCACGCTCCTGGCTATCAGGGATTTCGGGCATTCGTAGCCCGCGTTCTCGACCACCTTCTTGAACGACTCCCTCTCCTCCGCCGCCCTGATGGCCTTCGCGTCCGCCCCTATCATCTCCACGCCGAATTTCCCGAGCGCCCCGCTCTCGAACAGGGCCATGGTCACGTTCAGCGCAGTCTGGCCCCCGAGCGTCGGCAGAATCGCGTCAGGCCTCTCGGCCTCGATGACCTTCGCAACGACCTCGGGCGTCAGCGGCTCGATATAGGTCCTGTTGCTCACGTCCGGGTCGGTCATGATTGTGGCCGGGTTGGAGTTGACGAGGACTATCTCGAACCCCTCCTCCCTCAGCGCTTTGCACGCCTGGGACCCGGAATAGTCGAACTCGCAGGCCTGGCCGATGACGATGGGGCCGGCCCCGAGGATGAGGATCTTTTTTATATCCGAGCGTTTCGGCATCAAAGCGCGGGGCTGCCCCCGCCTCCGGATTCGCCGCCCCGCCCCCGGGCGCGGCCCACGGCGTCGATATACTCCCCCCTGGCCCCGGCGAAATCCTTCTCGCGCAGGACCTCGCCCGCGAAAGGCCCCTCCGGCACGGGCTCGGCGAAGAATCTCGCAGGCGGCCTGAGCACGTCCAGCCCCAGGCCCTCCTTGACCATCATGTCCCACTCCGCGGCCATCACGGCCGCGGCGGCTGCAATCAGGCCGTCCGCGTCGAACTCCTCGCCGGTCACCGCGTAGAGCATCTCGGCCAGGTCCCTGGCGGAGACCGCGAAGGCCGCCTCGGCCGGGAGGCGGCACACTCCGGCCATCTGGGCCGCGCAGGCGAGGAGCCTCGCGTGTGCCAGCAGCCCTGCCTTGCCGTCCCAGGAGGCGGCGAAGCCGGCGTCCCACGATTCGCGGCCGGAAATCTTCCCAAGGCCGGGGCTGAAACGCAAGAAGCCCGGCAGCGCCGGGCACGCGAGCGACGTCAGCGGCCCGGCGTCGTGCGGGGCGGTCGCGAAGGAGAGGGACAGGCCCTTGAACACCCTCGGGTCGAGCGCAGGCCAGTCGAACCCCGCGACGTGGGGGAGCAAACGCTCGGCGGAATCGGTCGACCTCTTCGCCTCCCTGAGCGACCCTTCGCCGAAGAACCTTCCGTGCCCCTCCCTCCGCGCCGTGGCCGCGGCCATGGCGAGCACGGATTCCACGTCGCCCCAGGCCATGACCCTGCCCGTGCGCCTCGCGTCAATCATCCCCCTCTCGTAGCAGTCGGTGAGCCACGCCGCGAGCGAGGCGAACGAGGCCGGGTCCATGCCGAGCTTCATGCACTCGTGGCAGACCTTGAGCACGTCAATCCACCTGCCCAGCCCGAGCCTCAGCGCTACCGACATCGCGGCCTCGAAACGGAGCCCGCCGAAGAAGATCCCCTGCGACGTCAGCTCCTCGCCCCCGGTGAACCGCCCGCAGTCGACCGGGCAGGACCAGCAGCCTGTGCCGAGGCCCTTGAACCTCGAGAGGTACTCTTCGGTGCCGAGGCCGGGCTTGCCGGCGGGGAACGCGTTGAAGTTGCGCTCCGCCAGCGCGCCCGACCCGGCAATCCAGTCCATTGGGAAGAGCGTCCCCGCCCTCGACAGTGCCCTGATTCCCTCTGACCTCGAGAAGACGTGGCGCACGTCCTTGGCCTTCTCCCTGAGCAGGGGCCCGTGGCATGCGCGCATGGGCCCGGACCCGGCCAGGACCACGGCCTTGAGCCTCCTCGCGCCCATGACGGCGCCCAGGCCGGGCGCCTCCGCAGGCCAGGAGCAGTCGGCGGTCACGGTGGCGAACCTCACCTCGTTCTCGCCGGCAATCCCGATTGACAGCACGCTCGCGACGGCCTTCCCGGACTCGCGCTTCGCGGCCTCCGCTGCCGAGGCCGGGTCGAAGCCCCAGTACTTCGACGCGTCCCTGAACTCCACGGTCCCGTCGGAAACGACCAGGCACACGGGCTTGTCCGACTCGCCCAGGATCACAATCTGGTCGAAGCCTGCGAGCTTGAGCATCGGGCCGGCGGCGCCCGCAATCTCGGCCATGGCTATGGTCGAGGGATACGCAGCAGGGGACCTCGCGGCCAGGTGGAGCGCCGCCGAACAGGGCGCGAGGGTCCCGGCGAGAGGCCCTGCGGCCATGCAAAGCGGCGAGTCCGTGTTGAACGCGTCCAGGCCGGGCACGGTCCGCTGCCTGATTTCGAGCACGTTCAGCGCCCTGCCGCCAATCCATCGCCTCAGGTGCGCATGCGGGATTTCCTCGAAGTCAATCTCCCTCGAGTGGAGGTTGACCACCACTCTCCTGCCGGCCCAGCCGTTGGTTATGAGGGTGCTCATCTCGACGCTCTCGCACGCCTGAGCCGAACCGCCCCGGCGCATCCGCCCCCCCCACCCGGGAATCTCCCTCTCCCCCGGGGAGCGGGGTGAGGGGTGCCTTTCTAACGCCTCGCCAGGTTCTTCAGAGCCCAGTTCCTGCGCCTGCCCCGCGCCCCGAGTACGCCGGGCACGAAGCGCAGCGCCTTGGATGCGCAGGCCTCCACGCATGCGGGACTGCCGGAGCACAGGTCGCATCCGATGGCGAATCCGTCGTCGGGGTGCATGGACGCGGCCCCGAGGGGGCATGCGAGCACGCACTGGCCGCACCCGATGCACGATTCGGCATCGATTGCGACCAGGCCCCCATGGTCCTTGCTCCTGGCGCGCGAAGGGCATGCGGCCACGCAAGGCGGCTTCGCGCAGTGCGCGCAAACCACCGGGAACCACGCGTTGACCCTGGGAAAAGACTCGACTCGAATCCTGCTGAAGGCGGGGCCGGTGAGGCCTTCGTGCGCGTCGGCGCAGACGAGCTCGCAGAGCTTGCAACCCGTGCACAGGTCGGCATTTACGAATACCGTACTCCGCATGACGCGCCCTCGGAGCAGCGCCCCGAATCCGGCGGCCGCTCCCGCAGCCCCCGGCCGCAAGGCTTCACGTGCCATGCGGCTTCAAGGCGGCATTGCGGAAATATCTTTTCCCCGGCGCCGTGTCAAGATAAACTCCCGCGAACGATTTCTCGCGAAGAAGGCACAAGGACTTACGTGGAGGACGCCATGGAAACCACGCTGGTTTTCGTGAAACCCGACGGAGTGCAGCGGGGCATGGTCGGCCGCATCATCGCGAAGTTCGAGGACAAGGGGCTTCAAATCGTCGGACTCAAGATGATGCAGCTTCCCCGGGCCCTCGCTGAAAAGCACTACAAGGTGCACAAGGGGAAGCCCTTCTACCCGGGCCTCATAAAATACGTGACCTCCGGCCCCATAGTCGTCATGGCTCTCAGGGGCTTCAAGGCAATCGAAGCGTGCCGCAAACTCATGGGCGCCACCTTCGGCTTCAAAGCCGAACCCGGCACCATAAGAGGCGACTTCGGCATTTCGGGCGGATTCAACCTCGTGCACGGATCAGACTCGCCCGAGGCAGCGGCTGCTGAGATCGCGCTCTACTTCCGCAAGGGCGATCTCTGCGACTGGACCCCCCTGCTCCAGAGCCAGGTCTACGACCCGTCGGACGAGCTGAAGTAGAAGACTCGGGGCTTCTGCACGCTGAGCGTGCGCGCAGCGTGCGAATCGCGGACCGTGGGCTCTTTCTCTGTATAGCGAGTAGCGCGTGGCGCGTCCCGCATGTCATCGCGAGCGCCGGCCGGGCTGCCGGGGGCGCGGTGATCCCGATGAGATTGCTTCACCCCGGAAAGCTTCGATTGGGGTTCGCAATGACACCAACTCGGGTGTCATCGCGAGCGCCCACCCGCGGGGCGGGCGGGCGCTCGCAAGAAGAGAGATGGATATCGCTCGCAAAGCGAGACGTCGGATTCAGATGTAGCCACGGCACTCCGTGCCGTGATCTTGGCGACAGAGCGCCCCAACCCGCCTTCGCCTGGCGGCCGGTCCGAGGGCGGAGCAAAGCCCGCCGAAGCTTTTCCCTGCGCATCAGAGCGAAGGCGGGGCGGGCTTCGCTCCGGGAGCGGCTACATACGCCGCGGGGAACTGGATCAAGAAACAGCCCCTTTTACAAGGATTGCAATGCATGAAGCAGGGTGAGATCGCTTCGCGCCGATTGACTTTATCGGCGCTCGCGATGACCGATAAAAGCCGGTCATTGCGAAGCCCGGGCTGCTTTCGGAGACTCTGCGAAGCTGGATTAGTCCTGCAGGAGCGAAGCATTATAAATAAACCGCCCTAACGTATTAATCTTGAATGTGTTATGCGCCGGCTTGTAAAACCGCGGGCCAGGTTGTTTCTTAGAAGAAGCGCGTCAGATGCGCCACTGGCCGTTGGAAATGAACGTATCTCCGTCTGCCTCGACTTGGGGATTCAGGACCAGGAAATCGCGGTGGGCCGACTTTTTTATCGAGCCGCCGAAAAAGGCATTCCCGCCTATGCCCAGGTGGACCGTGCCGAACGTCTTCTCGAATATCGGGCCCGTGTAGACGGGCTCCGCGCAGGGGTTCGTTCCCACGCCGAGCTCAGCCAGCTCCTGCTTTTCCTCCACCAGCGCGTTCGGGACCTTGCGCCATCCGCCCTTCTTCTCAATCTCGAAAGCCTTCACGAAACCCCGCCTGAAGGAAATCCTGAGGAGATTCCCGAAGACCGGACCCGAGATGATCACGCCTTCCGCCGAGCCGCGTACCGGGGGCACGTATGCCTCGCCGCCCGGGACCTGGATCATCCACTCCCGGCGCAAATCGCAGTCCTCGAAGCTCCACTCGGCGGGTCCGAGACGGAAGGACAGGTCCGTTCCGCGGGGGCAGGCAATCCTGACCTCCCGCCTCCCCTTGAAGAACCCGGCTGCCGCCCTGTTGTTCGACCGAATCCTCCGGTAGTCCAGGCCGGTCGCGTCCGAATAGATACCCATGACACGGCCGTAATCCAGCCCGAGCTCGTCCGTCTTGTTCCGCGCCGGGAAGTCGAGCAGCACGAGCCTGATGCCCGAGTCCCGGAGGCCGTGGAAATTCGCGGAAGAGCGCCTCGAGAACGCGAGCAGCCTCTCGAGATTCCCCGACGCGCCCCCGGGGTAGCGCTTCGCGGACTCCTGAACGGAATAAGTATGGGGCGTGCCGAAGAGCACGACCGCGAGGTCCAGTTCGGACGGCCCGCTTCCGGACGTGAAGAATCCGCCCTGCCCGGCGCGCCTCGGAATGTACATGTCCGCCATGGCCGCGACGCCTTCGGTCTTCAGCCCGGACAGAAGCTGGGCGTCCGACCAGTACGATGAGGACACTTCCGCGCCGGCGGCGGCGAAGCGGAGGTGGATGGCGTCGAGCAGCTCGGATGCGAAGACGTTGCCCGCTATCCTGACCCGCCTCAGGCGGCCTGCGCGCCGGCACAGGCGCACGGCGGCCCCTGCGATTCCCGCAATCAGGCCGTCGGCCATTTCAGCATCCTTTCGTCTGGTGCAGCTCGACCAGCATCTCGTATTTCACCAGGATCGAGGTGAGCTCGCGGTGAAGAGCCTCGTCCAGGCGGGGCTCAATCATCTTCAGGTCCGAGTAGATTTCCTGCCTGAGCTTCACCCTCTCGTCCGCGAGAATCACCCCGTCCCTCAGGAACAGATCCCACTTCTCCTTGAGGGCTTCCTTGGTGCAGTTGACGAGGTCGAGCCCCCTTCCGTCGAACCATCCGTCTCTGGGCATCTGGTCCTCCAAGCCGGCGATCCGCGAATCGGAACTCCGCCGATGCGCCGGTTCCCGGGGGCCGCGGCGCCGGCGCGCGCCGAGGCGCGCTGAAGCCGGGACTGGCAGCCGTCGCGGGATTAAAGAGCGGAAAGGGCGGCGCACACCGAGAGGCCCAGCGCCGCCGCGAGGCCGGCCAGGAAAATCCCGGCGGCCGTGTTCTTGCCTTCGACGACGTCCTTTTTAAGGCTCACGGGCAGGACGAACTCGGCGGCCTTGATTCCGCAGAGTATGATAAGCAGGGCAGCGGCGCAGAAAACCGCCATCTTGACGAGCTTCTTGACCACAATCATGTGTTCGGGCAGGGGCTTGAATTCCCCGTCGATGGACGCGGCGGAATCGGCAGCGAACACCGGCGCGGCCGAAGGCCAGAACGAAGCCGAAAGCACGGCCGCCAGCGCCAGCACGTATCTCCATGAAGTCAAAGCCATTGCGCTCCCTCCAAGACCGGCCGGCCTGCCCGGCGGACCGCTCCGCAGATGGAGAAAATGCCAAATGCACGTCCTCCTGGTCAAGCTATTTTTTCCGTTCGGCCGGGTATTGTGTTGATTTACCGGCATGCCGCGCTATCATTTCGGGTCTTTGCCGGTTCAGATATCAGATATGAAAAGGCTCCTTGAGAGGTTGCTGAAA
>JBFZBV010000545.1:0-5792 GCA_041308285.1 Planctomycetota bacterium
CTCGAGCCTGATTCTGTTCTCGGGATGCCTTCCCGTGAAATGCTCGAGGTAGACGTCCGAATAAACGAGTCCGACAGCCATGCCCGAAATCCTCGAAAACGCTAAATCTCAATCCTGGCCAGGTCCTGGGCCAGGGTGATTTCGCCCTTGAAGTGCTCTGCGGCCTGCGATCGCACGTCCGCGGACGCGCATTCGGGGTAGAAGTGGGTCAGCACGAGCCTGCGCACGCCCGCCGCCGCAGCAATCCTGCCCGCCTCGTCCGCCGAAAGGTGGCCGCTGACGCGCATCCCGGCGGGAAACGAGCACTCGAGCAGGAGGAGGTCCGCGCCGCGGGCCAGGTTGACGAGGCTCTCGCCGCCGGGCGTATCGCCGGAATAGACGAGGGTCCCGCCCCCCTTCTCGGAAATCCTGAAGGCGAGGCTCGACTCCGTGTGCGGCCCGAGGCCGACTGTCACTTCGAACGAGCCGTCCTCGAACGCGTGGCCCCTGACTTCCGAGATCTCGATTTCCAGGCTCTTCGGGGCCATCCAGTCGCCCCAGGCGCGGCGGAGGCTGTCGTAGAGGTGGGCCGTCCCGGCGGCCCCGACGATTCTGAGGCGCCTCCGGCTCCGCCCGTCCGGCACGTAGTGGGCGAACAGGAGCGGCACGAGCCCGGCGCAGTGGTCGGGGTGGAAGTGCGACAAGTACACGGATTCGACGGTCCGGAAGTCGATTCCCGCCTGCTCGAGCCTCAGGAGCACGCAGGCGCCGGCGTCGAGGAGTATTCTCCTGCCGTCGCGGCCCTCGAGGAGATAGGAGGACGGCGCCCGGAGCATGTTGGGCACGGCCACGCCGGAACCGAGAATCCAGAGCTTCATGCGAACGGCCCTCAGCGCCGCCGCGGCACGCGCGGCCTATCCTCCCTCCACCTTGCCGAAGTACTCCTCCAACATGAGCTTCTCCGGGGTGAAGAGCGTCCCGTTCCTGTACGCGAGCACCATGCACTTGCATACCATGGGATCGAACAGCCCCTGCTCGTTCTTCCCGATGCGGACCACGGCCTCCTTAATCTGCTGCGGGACCGCCGGGGCGCCGTGTATCTCGTGGTCGAACGCGTCGGCGACGCGTATCACGCGCGCAACGAACGGAATCGCGTCGCCGGAGAGGCCGTCCGGGTAGCCCGTGCCGTTGAAGTTCTCGTGATGGCTCCTGATTCCCGGCAGGACCGTCTCCATGCCCTCCATGTGCCTGATGATGTCCTCGCCGTGGATTACGTGGTCCTCGACGCCTCCGGCCTCGTCGGAAACGACGTCGCTGTCGCGCTGGATGACGCTGGACTTCTCGCTCTTCACAATCTTGCCGATGTCGTGGAGGAGCGCGGCGAACTGGACGTTCCGCCCCTCCTCGGGGCGCATGTTCATGCAGTTCGCAATCGCGGCGGAGTAGACGCACACGCGTTCCGAATGCCCGCGGCTCTTCGGGTTGCGCAGCTCGAGGATGGCCACCATCGTCTTTATGGCGCTCATGAGGATGCGCCGCTGCCGGGCGCTGGCGCGCAGGCTCTCGAGCGCGTGACCGGTCTGGATGCCGATGAACGCGGCGAGCTCGAAATCCTCCTGGGAGAACACCGTCTCGATGCCGGACCCGTGCAGGTACATGACGCCCTTTATCTTGTCGAGCGCCATCAGGGGGACGCATATCACGGACTGAATCTTCTTGATGACGACCGACTGCCTGTCCTTGAACCTCGCGTCCTGGGCGGCGTCCGAGGTCATTACGGCCTTCTGGGTCTTGAACACCCTCTTGATGATGGACCTGCTAATCTTCCTGCCTTCCTCCGTGTTCTTCTCGTGGATTGCCACGGGAATCAGCCTGTCGTCGGGGTCCCTCGCGAACGTGTACCCCGCATCGGCCGACAGGGCGTCCACGGCGAAGAAGAGCACCTTCTGCAGGAGGCTCTTCTCGTCCTCCTCGGTGACGAGCGCTTTGCCGACCTCGAAGAGGGTCTTGAGGGTCTTGTGCGCGCCGGGCTCCTCGCTGGCGAGCTCGGTCTTCTTCACGCCGGCGAGGTCGATTTCCATGGTCGCCTCGAGCTGCTCCACCGAGGAGAACTGTATGTTCCGCTCCGGAGGCTGGGCTTCCTGGGCGACGCCGGTCTCCTCGAAGGCGAACAGCGTGCTGCCGATTTTTATCTTGTCGCCGACCTGGAGGAGCTCCTCCGCGATTCTCTCGTCGTTGACGAACGTGCCGTTCTTGGACTCCAGATCGCGGATGAAGTACATCTCGCCGATTTTGAAGATTTCCGCGTGCTTCCTGGACGCGCCCTGGTCGAGGATTCTCACGCCCTCCGGGGTCTCCCTGCCGATGACGACGGGCGTCTCGCCGACCTCGAAGCTCTTGCCCTTGTCCGGACCGTTCTTGATTCTGACCAGCGGCATCGCCGAACGACGAAAATGCGACCTGATTCGACCGCTTGTTCGAGCCCTCGAAGCCGGGGAGGGCTCCCCCTCCCCGGCTTCCTCTCCCTTACACGCTCGCGGGCCCGACTTCTTCCGGGCGGGCGTCCGCTTCCGGACCCGCCCCGCCCCGGACTAGTACACCGGCGTGCGCCATCCGAACCTGTCCTCAGCCTTGCCCGTGGCGATGTCCAGATAGCGTTTCTGGAGCTTCTGCGCGACCGGACCGCGCCTGCCGACCCCCACGGGTATCTTATCCACCGACTTGACGGGGGTTACCTCGGCCGCGGTCCCGGTGAGGAAGATCTCGTCCGCGATGTAGAGCATCTCCCTGGGAATCCTCTCCTCCCTGACGGCGATGCCCTCCTCCTGGGCGAGCTTGATAACGGATGAGCGCGTTATCCCGCCGAGAATCGACGAGGACATCGGGGGCGTGTAGATAATCCCGTCGCGCACGACGAAGATGTTCTCGCCGCTGCCCTCGGAGACCATGCCGTCCACGTCCAGGGCTATGCCCTCGGAGAATCCGTTCGTGATGGCTTCCATCTTGGTCAGCTGGGCGTTCATGTAGTTGCAGGCCGCCTTGGCCATGGCGGGCATGGTGTTGGGCGCCATCCTCGACCACGTCGACACCTGCACGTCCACGCCCACCTCCAGCGCTTCCTTGCCGAGGTAGGCGCCCCACTGCCAGACGACGACCCAGGTCTCGACCTTGCACGGGAAGGGGTTCACCCCGAGCCCCCCCGTCGACCTGAAGATGAGGGGCCTTATGTAGCAGGCCTTGAACTTGTTCGCCCTAATCGTCTCGAGCATGGCCTTCACGAGGTCGTCCTTCGTGTGCTTCACGTTCATGCGGTATATCTTGGCCGAGTCGAGGAGCCGCTGGGCGTGCTCCGGAAGCCTGAATACCGCCGACGACCCGTCCTCCTGCAGGTAGCACCTTATGCCTTCGAACACCGAGGACCCGTAGTGCACCACGTGCGAGAGGATGTGGATATTCGCATCGTCGAAATCTATGAACTTGCCGTCGACCCAGACCTTTTCCGACACTCGTTCCATTTTCAGAAATCTCCAACGCCGTTCGGACGCGAGGAATATGACAGCCGAGCGGCCGTTTTTCAAGCAAATTCGCGGGTCACTTGCGCCTCACCGCGTCCAGCGGAGTCAGTCTGGACGCGGCAAGCGCCGGGTAGAGCGCGAACTGGTAGCTGGCCAGGACGGTGAAGAACACGATCACGAACACCGCGCCCGCGTCGTGCTTCACGGGCAGCCGGCTCAGGTGCTGGACGTCCTTCAGGTAGGACTCGAACTCCGTCACGCCCAGCACGCCCGAGCTGAACGAGATTATCTGGTCCGCGAATCCGAGCAGCAGCGCCCCGACGGCGACTCCGGCAGCCGACCCTATCACGCCGAGCCCCAGCCCCGCTATGACGTAGAACAGAACCACGTCCACCGGGGACGCCCCCATGCCCATCATGATTCCGATGTCCGTCACCTTCTCGGTCACCAGGATTCGGAGCGACAGGAGGATCCCGAACCCCGCGACGAACACGGCGAAGGACAGGATGACCAGCAGCACTCGGCGCTGCAGGTCGACCGCCTGCATGAGGACCTGCTTCTTCTCCCCCCACGCGGAGACCACCAGGCCGTCCGACATGTCGGGGTCGATTGCGTCCTGAATCAGGGGCTTGAGCTCCTGCGCGGAATCGGGATTGAAGAGCTTGATGCCGGCCCCCCTTATCGCCCCGGCGTCCGCGAAAAACTCCAGCGCGTCGTCGATGCTCATGAACGCGGTCATCGAGTCGAACTCGTACATGCCCGAGTCGTAGAGCCCCGTGATGTAGCAGATGACGTTCTTCCCGCCAATCCTCTTCCCCGACCGGATCTCCCCGGTCTCCTCGGCGTCGAGGCTCCCGGTGATGAACTCGATCTCGGACCCTATCATCAGGCCGGGGTTGTCGGCCAGGAGGGACTTGCCCACAATCACGCCGGGCCTCTGCGCGAACTTCGACCTCAGCTCCTCCGCCCTGGCCGACTCGAGATTCGGAGGCCCCGCCTCCTGCGCCGCCGCGAGCCTGTCGAACGCCTCCTGCCCCATCTCCTTGCGCCTCGAGAGCCCGATTCTCGCCGCCAGGGAGGCCCTTACCGCGGCGACCGCCTCCCCGACGTTCCTGCGCACTACGCGCTCCGCCGAGGCGCGGTCCGCGTCCGGGCCGAGCAGGGCGGCATACTCGTCGACCAGCCCGGGGATTTCCTCCTCGGGGACGCACTCGTATCTCCCCTCCTCGTCGGCCACGGCCTTCATGCGCTTCCAGAGCTCCGCGGCCGGCATCGCCGACATGGCCTCCGTTCCGAGGGCCTCCAGCGCCTTCTCGCGCCTCATCACCGCCGCGATGCCGGAGTCGCCCATGGTGAAGGGGTCCGCGGGATCGCAGCCCGCGTCGCGGATGTACTCCGCGAGCCGGCTCACGCGGTATTCCCGGGCAAGGTCGATACCCACCACCGACGCGAACTCCAGGTTGTCGACCGGGTCTCCGGTGGAGAACACGACGTAGCCCTCCACACGCGGAGTCACGGCCTCGACGTTGGCCGCGAAGAGCGGGTCCGGCAGCAGGGGCCGCCTGCCGCCCCGGCCGAACCCGGAAGCCGCCGCCGCCAGCCTTTCCAGCGGGACGTCCTTCTGCGTCTCGACTATGAGGTCGGAGCTCGTGCCCCTGACCTTCTCCTTGAGCTGCGCCAGGAAGCCCTCGAAGACCGGGTTCGGCACGAAGGCTATGACCACCGCCGAGGCGATGGCCACGATTGAGATGTAGGTTATCAGCCTGCCGCGCAGCGTCCTCAGCGCCCCGAAGAAATGGAACGACGAGAACCTGCCGCAGAGGAACAGCGCAGGCACCGCCAGGGCGAGGAACTCGAGCTCAACCAGCATCAGCGCCATTGAAGGGAGCCACAGCGCCGCGCGGGCCGCGAACCCGCGCTCCCCGGCCGCGGAGAGCGCGGACGAGCACCGGTCCAGCGCCTCGAACGCCGACATGAGAGGCTCGGACGCCGCCCGGCCCGCCGATGAAAGCGCGTTCAAAACCCCGCCCATGCAGACCCCCGCCCGCCGCGCGCGCCGCGCGGCGGCGTCACTGGACCATCCTGCCGTCCACCATCCGGGCCACCCGCGCGGCCTTCCTGGCGATGGACTCGTCGTGCGTGACTATCACGCACGTCTGGCCCGAATCCCTGTTGAGCCCCCAAATCATCTCCACGATCTCCGCGCTCGTCTTGGAGTCGAGGTTGCCCGTGGGCTCGTCGCAGAAGAGGATTTTCGGCTCGTTCATGAGCGCCCTGGCTATCGCCACCCTCTGGCGC
>JBFZBV010000546.1:0-8233 GCA_041308285.1 Planctomycetota bacterium
CGCGGGGGCTCGTGCACGCCGGGGACGTGCTGAACGCTGCGAAGCTGATCGCAGGCGCCCTGTGCGACCCCGGGTTCGTGGACAAGGCGACGAAATTCTGACGGGCTCTATGCGGATCCAAGGCCTCCCGGCCGCATCCGGCCGGGCGAGGCCGGCGGAGACCACTCATGGGCAAGCTGGTGGACTTCAAAGACGCGGCAATCACCATGGAGTTCAAGATGCACTCCTTCTACTCCTCCATGGCGTCGAAGGTGCAGAGCCAGCGGGCCAGGGATCTGCTCCGGTTCCTGGCCGGCGAGGAGCTCGAGCATTCGAGGTTCATCGACCGCCTGACATCGGTCAAGACGGACACGGAAATGCTGAACCACGCCTTCTCCGAGGCGGGCGACATCATGGGGTACCTCGTGGACGACCTGCTCGCCCGGACGAAGCTCTCGCACACGTTCGAGGACGAAACCGCAATCCTGAAGCTCGCGTTGCAGAGCGAGGAGGAAGCCAGGATCTTCTATTCGAAGCTCCATGATCTCGTCCAGGACCTGCGCCTGAAAGCCCAGGTCCGAATCCTCATGGACTACGAGGACGACCACATGAAGAAGCTGGGCGTGGTCCTGAACGTCCTCATGAAGGAGCGCGGCGGGAAGGCGCCGGAGTGAGATTCGGGCGGCCGGCCCCTTCGCGGCGCCCCTTTCGGGGCCGCGAGCCCGGCCCACGGGCCCAGGCGGCTATATCCGGATTTTCTCCGCGTCCTCCCAGAGGAATTCGAGCGCGTAATACTCCCTGGCTTCCGGCATGAAGACGTGCACGACCGCCTCGCCCAAATCCAGCAGGACCCAGGAGGAATCCTCCGACGCTTCCATGCCCAGGAAGGAGAACCCCAGGTCCGCGGCCCTGGCCTTCAGCTCGTACGCCAGGGCCTTGTTCTGCCTCGAGCTCGTGCCCGTGACGATGACGAAGAAATCCGTGAAATTGGACAGCCCGCGCAGGTCCAGGGCGACTATGTCCTCGCCCTTCTTGCTCTTCGCTGCGCGGGCCAGGTCCCGCACTCTTCCGGCCGATTCGTCAATCTTCTTCATCACCCTCCTATCCCCAGAAGCTCGCCGATGATGGGGGCGAACTTGACCGTCAGGCCGGCGAACACGACGGACACCATGGACATCAGCTTGATGAGGATGTTGAGCGACGGCCCGGAGGTGTCCTTGAAGGGGTCGCCGACGGTGTCGCCGACCACGGCGGCCTTGTGGTTCAACGACCGCTTCGCCCTGAACACCGTGACCGGCAGGAAGGCGCTCTCCTGGCCCTCGGGGAGCTTGTCCGAGAGGTTCGAGAGGACGTCGTGATCCTGCCCCTTGTCGACCAGGCAGAGGACGCCCTCGTCGATTCTGGCGTCCTTGGCCTTGCGCGCCTTCTCGACCAGCGCCTTGGGCGCGAAGAGATTCTCCTTCATCGCCGCCTTCTCGATGTACTTCTTGGCGTTGTCCCAGGCACCTCCGGCGTTGGCGAGCATGACGGCCATCACGAAGCCCGTGGACAGGCCGCCGACCAGGAGCCCCATCACGCCGGAGACGTCGAGGAGCAGGCCCGCCGCGACGGGGACGATGAGGGCGAGCAGGGACGGGACTATCATCTCGCGCTGCGCCCCCCGCGTCGATATGGTGACGCAGCTCGCGTAGTCGGGCTTGGCTTTCCCCTCCATGAGCCCGGCGATGGACCTGAACTGCCTCCTCACCTCCTCCACCATGGCCTGGGCGGCCCTTCCGACCGCCTGCATGGTCAGCGCGCAGAACACGAAGGAAAGCATGGATCCGAGGAGCATCCCGATGAGCACCTTCGGGTTCATGAGGTTGACCCTGTAGAACGTCATGAACTGCTCGAGCGTCGCCGCGTTCGCGTCCACCAGCACCGGCAGCTTCTTCTTGGTGGCCGAGTACTCCTCCCTGTCGAGCATCATGTACCCGCGGACCTTGCCGTCGCTCTCCTTGCGGCCGTAGATGTCGTAGCCCATGTCGACGAAGCCGCCCTGGGGCTTCTCCTCGAGGTGCGGGAGCACGAACGCGTCCTCGAGGAAGCTGGCCTTGGACTCGTAGTTCCCCTCGGCCAGGCGGATGACGCCTATCCGCACCTCCTCGATGTACGCCGCGAGAAGGGCCAGGGCCGTGAGCGCCGCCGATCCGATGGCGAACCCCTTGCCCGTCGCCGCGGTCGTGTTCCCCAGCGAGTCCAGCGCGTCCGTCCTTTCCCTGACGATTTCATCCTGGCCGCTCATGGACGCGTTGCCGCCCGCGTTGTCCGCGATGGGGCCGTACGCGTCAGTGGCCAGCGTGATGCCGAGGGTCGAGAGCATCCCGACCGCGGCTATGCCGATTCCGTAGAGGCCCAGCGTGGGATCCTTGAACCCGCCGGGCAGCGCGAAGGCCAGGAGCATGCCGACGCACACCGTTATCACCGGGTAGCCGGTGGACATCAGACCCTGGGCCATCCCGGCGATGATTACCGTGGCCGGGCCCGTCCTGGAGCTGTGCGCGATGTCCCTCGTGGGCTTGAACGCGTCGGACGTGTAGTACGTGCTCGAGTACCCTATGAGGACGCCTGAGACGAGACCCGCGGTCACGGAGCCGAACACGCCCATGGCCTTGGCGAACCCCAGCACGGGCTCGAGGAGCAGATACGCGACGCCGGCGGACGCGAGCAGTATCAGGGCCGAGCTCAGGTTGATGCCCCTGAACAGGGCCTTGATGAGCTCGTCCTGGGTCGCCTTCTCGCTCGTGCGGACCGCGTAGATGCCGATGATGGAGAGAATCACGCCGATTCCGGCCAGAATCATGGGCGCGCCTATGAAGCGCAGCTGCACGTTCAGGATGCCCAGCGAGTCCACGGCCTCCTTAATCGGGTCCGCGGCGGGCAGCCTGTCCAGCATGATTGCGGCCGCGACCCCGAGGGAAGCCGTCGCCAGAATCGACCCGCAGTACGACTCGTAGAGGTCCGCCCCCATCCCCGCCACGTCGCCGACGTTGTCGCCCACGTTGTCGGCAATCGTGGCCGGGTTCCTTGGGTCGTCCTCGGGAATGCCGGCCTCCACCTTCCCGACGAGGTCCGCGCCGACGTCCGCTGCCTTCGTGAAGATGCCGCCTCCCACGCGGGCGAACAGCGCCTGCGACGAGGCGCCCATCCCGAAGCACAGCATCGTCACGGTTATCTCCGTGAGGGACAGGTGCAAGCCCAGCAGCGGGCAGATCCAGTAGAGAATCAAGAACCACATGCAGATGTCCAGCAGCCCGAGTCCGACCACCGTGAGCCCCATGACCGCGCCCGACCTGAAGGCCACCCTGAGGCCCGCGTTGAGGCTCTCCTTGGCGCCCTGCGTCGTGCGGTTCGAAGCCCCGGTGGCGCTCCACATGCCGAAGAACCCCGAAAGGCCCGAGAAGAAGCCGCCGGTGAAGAATGCGAACGGCACGAACGGGGACTGCAGCTTGAACACGAAAGCCATCACGGCCAGGACCAGGGACGTGACGACGAAGAACACGAACACGACCTTGTACTGCCGCTTGAGGTAGGCCATGGCCCCCGTGCGGACTGCGCCCGCGATCTCAATCATGAGCTTGTCGCCCGGATCCACCTTCATCATGGACTTGTAGAAGTAGAAGGCGAACCCCAGGGCTATGAGCGAGCCCAGGGGGGCAATCCACCAGATTGCCGGCAGGCTGGCGAGGCTCCCCTCACCCGCGAGGCCCGCGGTTTCGGCCAGCGCATCGCCGGCAAGGGCCGCCGAGGCCGCGAAGAAGGCCGCCGCGGCCGGAAGAATCCTACGGCACGCAAAAGCATTCGACATGGTTCAATCCTCAAGATTCCGGCTTCCGGAAAGAGTCTCCAGGTCGCTGTACAGATCAGGATGCCTGTCCCTCACGTGGTCCAGAAGGTTTCGAAGCCTGTCCTCCGCGTCGGGGCTCTTCCCGCCCGCGATGAGCCTCATGTAGCACTCGGCGAGGAACACGTCCGCAGCCGCGTCGTGGCCTTCGGAGGCCACGGCAAGCTCGAACTGCCCCGCCGCCAGTTCCAGGTTCCCGGCCCCTTTCCACTCGGCGAGCCTGCGGCCGTACTCCGGATGCCCCCCCTCGCCGCACTTCTCCAGGAATATCCTCCCCAGAAGCACCCTCGTCCCGGGCCTGCAGGGGAACTCCTCGAGAGCGCTCTCCAGCCTGATCACGCCCGACCTGACCCAGAACCACCCCCTGTCCGGGCCTGTCTCCGCCAGGGAGAGGTTGTAGGCTTCGTGCCATGCGAGGTACTCGGCCACCGCGGGGTTCCTGGGCTGGAGCGCCCCGACGAATCCCAGGATTTGCGGCAGCTCGTCGTACCTTCCTTCCCTCAAGAGGAGGTCGGACTTGACCCAGAGGTAGTCGACGAGCACCGCCTTGAGTCCGCCCAGGAGGTACGTCGCAGCCGCTTCGGGGGCGGGCATGGCGGCCTTCGCCGCGGAATCGGCCCCATCCCCGGCCCCGGCCCTGACGCGGGCTTCCAGCGCGCCCGTGCAGGCCGCCCACGCCGGGGCGAAAGCCGCAATCAGAAGCCAGCGCCTCATCCGGCCGACACCTCGCGGAGCCTGCACGGCGTCTCCCCCCACGACAAAAAACCGCCCGATTCCATCGCCGCCCGCCTTCGGGCAAGGGCGGAAAGCCCGGGGCCGATCCGCGGCCGCCGCGGCGGCGGAGCTAATCCTGCGCCTCGGCCGAGGCCTTGGCCGCCTTCTTCCCGGCGCCGGACTTCTCCGACAGGACGCGCACGGTCTCGGCGATTTCCTCGGGCGTGACCTGCTTCCTCATCTCCTCGAGTTCCGTCATGACGCGGGCGAACTTCACGCCTTCGGCGGCGGAAATCCACTCGAGCTGGAGCCTCTCCGGCCTCGTCCCGATTCTCTCCAGCTTGTCCCAGAGCCTCTCCACGCGCTTCTGAGTCCAGCGCACCGCCGAGATGTAGTGGCAGTCGCTGAAGTGGCAGCCGGACACGAGGACCATGGCCGCGCCCTTCTCGAAGGCGCGGAGGACGAACTTCTCGTCCACCCTGCCGGAGCACATGGTGCGGACGATTCTCTGGCTCGGCGGGTACTGGATTCTCGCGGTGCCCGCGCCGTCGCCGCCTGCGAAGCTGCACCAGTTGCAGGCGAACGCGAGTATCTTCTCCCCGGGCTTGTCCTCGAGCAGGGCGTCGATTTGGGCGGTGATTTGGCCGTCGGTGAAGTGCCTCATCTCAATCGCGCCGAACCGGCATTCCGCGGCGCAGGTGCCGCAGCCGGCGCAGGCGGCCTCGATGATTACGGGCTTCCGGCCCTGAGCCTTGTCCGGGGGCACGATTGCGTTGTACGGGCAGACCTTCGCGCACATCCCGCACATCACGCACAGGTCCTCGACGAGCCTCGACGTCACGGCTTCAATCCTGACCTCGCCCTTGGACAGCAGGATTCCAGCCCTGGACGCAGCGGCGGAGGCCTGGGTCACGCTGTCCTTCACGTCCTTTGGGGATTCGGCGCACCCCGCGAAGAAAACGCCCTTCGTGGGCGCGTCGACCGGCTTGAGCTTCGGGTGCGATTCCAGCAGGAACCCGTCCGGAGCCTTTGACCGCGTCCGCTTGCGGCGCTCGTCCTCGGTCCCCTCGGAGGGCTCGACCCCGGTCGACAGCACGACCATGTCGAACTCGTGGTTCTCGATTCGGCCGGTGGAGGAGTTCTCGGCGGACAGGACGAGGTTGCCTTCGGGGGTCTCGTTGATTTCGCCCGGTATGCCCCTCAGGTACCTTACGCCCGCCTCCTTGCTCCGGACGAACATCTCCTCGAAGCCCTTGCCGAAGGCGCGTATGTCGATGTAGAAGACGGTGCACTCCACGTCCGGATAATGGTCGCTCAGGAGAAGCGTGTCCTTCACGGTGTTCATGCAGCAGATGTTCCCGCAGTGGGCGTTGCCCCTCTTCCTCGACCTCGACCCGACGCACTGGATGAACCCGACGCGGCGGGGCTGGCGGAGGTCCGTGGGCCTGACGAGATGGCCGCCCGTGGGGCCGCCTTCGCTCAGGAGCCTCTCGAACTCGAGCGTGGTCACGACGTTCTGGAAGCGCTTGTAGCCGAACTCGTCCAGCTCGGTCGGGTCGTACGTCTTCATGCCCGTCGCCACGACGACGGCCCCTACGTCGAACTCCACGAACTCGTCGGTCATGTCGTAGTCGACGCACTTCTTGAGGCACGCCTCGAAGCACTTGCCGCAGGCGATGGGGTTGTTGCCGAGGCAGTTCTCCATGTCCAGCACGTAGGCCGACGGCACCGCCTGCGGGAACGGGATGTATATCGCCTTCCTGTGCGAGAAGCCCTCCTGGTACTCGTCCGGCACCATGACGGGGCACACCTTGGCGCAGTCCCCGCACGCGGTGCACTCCCCCTCGACGACGTACCTCGGGCTCTTCTTCACCTTCACGTGGAAGTTGCCCACGTAGCCGGAAACACTCTCTATTGTGCTGGAGGTCATGAGGTCTATCTTCGGATGTCGACGCACATCCATCATCTTCGGGCCGAGAATTCACGTGGGGCAGTCCATGGTCGGGTAGGTCTTCGCCAGCCTCGCCATGAGGCCGCCGATGGAAGGCTCCTTCTCCACGAGGTAGACCTTGTGCCCTGCGTCGGCGAGGTCGAGCGCGGCCTGAATCCCCGCGATTCCGCCTCCCACGACCAGCGCCGCCGGGTGCACCTTGATGACGGACTCCTGCTGGGGGGACAGGCCGGCCGCCCTCGCGACCGAGCTCTTCACGAGGTCGGCGGCCTTGGCGAAAGCCGCCTCCCTGTCGCCCTGGTGGACCCACGAGCAGTGCTCCCGTATGTTCGCCATGTCGATCAGGTACGGGTTCATGCCGGCTTCCGCGACGCAGGTCCGGAACGTCGGCTCGTGAATCCTCGGCGTGCAGGCGGCCACCACGACCCGGTTCAGCTTGTGCTCCGCGATGGCCTTCTTGATGTTCTCCTGCCCGGGCTGGCTGCACGTGTACTTGTTCTCCTCCGCATGGACCACCCCGTCCAGCTTCGCGGCGAACTCCACGAGCGCAGGGCAGTCGACCGGCCCTGCGATGTTCAGCCCGCAGTCGCACACGAAGACGCCAATCCTGGGTTTCTCTTTGTCGGCCATAAGATTCTCCAGATGGGGCGGGTTCCGCCCGGCTCCGCCTCCTGCCGGGTCCGTCCGACGCGGACCGCTCCGGCTGTCCCGGACGGCGGACTCAAGATTCTATGCCCGGCCGGGCGGAAGCGCAAGCCCAACCCGGAGCATCCAGGCGCACGAAGAATCGCGCACGGAATCGTCCGTGGCTGTCGTCGGGAGCGGGGTTTTGGCGGCTCGTGGATGACTTACAAGATGGAGTGACCGTACTTCCCCTCGCTCATCCAAGCTTCTCCGGCGCCTTCTCGTTCCATGCAAGTCGTGTACGTGTACGAAAACGTGGACGGGAACGAATACGCTGCATGAAAGCACGAGTACGGGATAGCAGGTCCCGCGGTGAAAACGACCGACGATACATCCAGGAGAATCAGGTCGCCCGCCGCCCGAAGAATCCGGACTCTTCACCCCTGGGCCCGATGCAGGACCCGGGAGGTTGGGGGAGGATGGAAACATTTTGCAAATCGCGCCGGCCCGAATAGACTCTCACACGGCGCAGCTGGACGGCGCCGCGTTTGTCGGAGGATGGAAGATGGACAGGAAACCCGTTATCGGGCTTGTCATGGGCAGCGATTCGGATTTGAAGCATCTCAAGGACGCGATTGACCTGCTTGCCGAGTCCGGGATGCCGTTCGAGGTCAGGGTGATGTCGGCCCACAGGACCCCGGATGCCGTCGCGGAATACGCATCGGGAGCCGCGGGGGCGGGAATCAGGGTAATAGTGGCTGCCGCGGGCGGGGCGGCGCACCTCGCCGGAGCAATCGCAGCCCGTACGGCCCTGCCGGTGGTGGGCGTGCCCGTCCCTTCGTCGGACCTGAACGGCCTGGACTCCCTCCTGTCCACCGTGCAGATGCCGCCCGGAGTGCCGGTGGCCGCGATGGGCATAGGATCGGCGGGCGCCGTGAACGCAGCGCTGTTCGCACTAGAGGTCCTGTCCCTCTCCGATTCCGATGCGAGCCTCTTCGTCTCCGAATACAGGAGAAAGAAACAGGAATCGGTCCTGGAAAAGGACAGGGCCATCAGAAGCAAGCTTTCGAGGGGTTGAGGTC
>JBFZBV010000547.1:0-5923 GCA_041308285.1 Planctomycetota bacterium
TCCGGGGGGGGGGGGCGGATGGGGGACGGTCCCCGGATTGGATCCTGACGCGGACGGTGAAATGGGAGTATTGAGGCCTATCGGGCCTCCTGAACCCGTCCGCGGCAGGAGCCTGCTCTTCATCGCCTTCGGCCGCCTCGGCCCTTCGCCGGGCACAGAGGAAGACGAGCCATCCATCCGGCCTCGGGGGTCGACGGGGCGGCCGATGGACGTCTTCGGCGTCGGATGGGAGAGGGAGCCGGAGGATCGCTTCTATTCCGCCGGTTTCGGCCGATGGTACCGTCGGATTCCCGTAATGTCGATGGAACGGCCCAAAAGCGTCTTCGACGTCGGATGGGAGAGGGAGCCGGAGGATCGCTTCTATTCCGCCGGTTTCGGCCGGTGGTACCATATGATTACCGGGATATCGATGGAACGGCCTAAAAGCGTCTTCGTCTTGGGATGGGAGCGGGATCCGGAAGATGGCTTTCATTCCGCCGGTTTCGGCCGGTGGTACCATATGATTACCGGAATATCGATGGAACGGCCCAAAACCCTCTTCGGCGGGGAATGGGAGTGGGAGCCGGGAGATGGCCTTCGTCCTGCCAGCCTCGGCCGGTGGTACAACCGTATGCCCGAGATATTGTTGAAGTACCTCAGTTTCATGTCCTGGTCTGACGGGTATGCGGACGTCGGATTCGGCTATGACATGGACAACCTGACGAAGGAAAGAACGACATGGTTCGCAATCAGGATTCACCTTGACAGAAGGAGCGAGGAGGAGAAGTAGGTTCGAGTCGTTCAACGGGCCATACCTCTCGCTCGGACCGGATCCGGCTTCGCGACAAGCGAAGTGGAGGTCGTACTTGGCGCAGGTTCCGCGCGCTGAAGAGGATGGGCTCTTCCGAGGCGCGCATCAGCCTGTCGGGAGGAAGGCGTTCCTTGACAGGCTCGTTGTCAGGGACGGCAGGATGACTACAGCCCACCCGGGGGCCTGCCTGGACTCGAAATCCGGGAGTGGACAATATGGTGTAAACTCTCGGCCTAACATCTTATTGGATAGTTAGTTGTAAACAACGACACCGGTGGATCGCATCGGACGTGCGGATTTCCCGAATCCGGCGCTCCCCACCACCTTAATCAGGGGCTTGCACAGCGTCCGCAGCTTCTCCCTTTCCTTTGCGACCGCCTTTTTCGATGGCAGCAGATTCAGGTCCTTATGGGGCCCTCCGGTTTTGGGGGTCAACTCTTGAAACTTGACGGATTCCATTCTGCGCGGCTGATCCAGGCGATCCCGGGCGCCGGTCCTACAGTTTTCTCGCGGCGATGATGGCCGCTCCCAGGGCGCCGGTAATCTGGGGATTGGGCGGCACCTTGATGCCCTTCTTCCCTGACTCCTGTTCCAGCGCGGCGAGCACTCCTGCGTTGAGCGCCACGCCGCCCGTGAACACGACGTCGTCCTTGAGGGGCACCTTCCCGGACATGCCGAGCGTGCGGCGCGCGACCGACCTGAAGACGCCCCTCAGGATGGTCTCCCTGGGAGTGCCCCTGTGCAGGAGCCCGATAATCTCCGACTCGGCGAACACGGCGCACATGGACGAGATTTCGCAGGACTCGGCAGTGCGGAGCGCGGCGGACCCCGTCTCCTCCAGCGGAATCCCGAGGGTCTTGGCGACGATTTCTATGAACCTTCCCGTGCCTGCGGCGCACCGGTCGTTCATGACGAAGTTGCGCACTAATCCTCCGCCGTCAACCTCGATCATCTTCGAGTCCTGGCCGCCGATGTCGATTACGGTGTGCGCGGACGGGAAGAGGTACGAGACGCCCGCCGCGTGGCAGAGAATCTCCGACCCCACGCGGCTCGCGTTCTCGAAATAGTTCCTGCCGTATCCCGTCGCAAGGATGGCCGAGACGTCCGATTCCTTCACGCCCGCGGCCGCCAGCACCTCCGCGAAGGCGTCAGCCGCGTTCTTCTTGGGAAACGCTCCCGTGTCCCTCACCACGGACTCCACGACCATCGCCCCGTCGAAGAGCACTATGTCGATTGTCCTCGCCCCGATGTCCACTCCGCATGTCAGCATTTCAGGCAATCTCCAGGAGAGTCTGTATGCGCACCCTCATCTGCTCCCTGTCCGAGTCCGAGTAGTCGGTCTCCACCTTGAGGTAGGGCAGCCCGAGCCGCTCCCGGACGTGCTTCTCGATGAGGTACGACTCGACGTTGTACGTGTGGCACGCCTGCCACACGAGGTCCACGACCGCGTCGGCTGCGAATTCGCGCGCCAGCCTGCCGATGAGCTCCTGGCGGCCCAGGTTCGGGGTCATGCAGGAGCAGGGGATATCGAAGAGCTTCCTCGCCAGGGCCTCAATCGGGTCGCCGGTCTCGTCGACGGGCTTCTCTATGGGCTTTATGCCGGAACAGGACTCCTGCGCCACCACCACTCCGCCGCACTCCTCGATGATCTCAGTGGCCTTGGCGGTCTCCGGGGCGGTGGGGCAGCCCGTGAGGAGCACGCGTTTCGCCTCCAAAGGGGCCGCGAGATGCCCGCGGCGGCCGCGCTCCTCCACGGCCTCGATGAACTTCCCGAGCATTGCGAGATGGCGGGGGTTGCCCGAAACCCTGTACCTGAGCAGCGCGATCTCCCTGCCCGAGACGATTGAAGGCTTCCTCGCGCCGAGGCGCAGCGCCCTGAGGAGCAGCGCCCTCTCGCGGTTCATCTCCGCCACGGCGGCCCGGAGCTTCCCCTCGGTTATCTCCGTGCCGAAGAACTCCTCGAGCTTCGTCTTGAGCTCCCCGACCTCCTCCACCCAGTGCCTGAAGGCGCGCCCCGTCCCGGCGCGCTGGGTGAGCTCAAGCACGTGCGTGGGCTTGCGCTCCGCGATGAGCTCGTACATCTTCTTCTTGCCGTCGCACGTGGTCTCGGCCACGACCAGGTCGGACACGACGTAGAAGGGGCACCGCGACGTGAGCACGTGGCCGAAGGAGGACTTGATAAGCGGGCAGAGGTTCGCGGGAAGCACGGTCTCGGCCGGGGCGATTGTCCTCTGGCTGGCGCCGCACAGGCACACGGGGACGGCCCCGGCGGCGAGAATCAGGTCTCGCGGCGTGTATTCGCAGTATATGCCGACCACGCCCCGGCCCTTGCGCTTCTCCTCCCGGACGTAGTCGACCTCCTCGGACATGGAGTTGCGGAAGTACTCGAACGGATCCGACGAATCGGGCATGGCCGGGGAGGACCTCGGAGCGGACCCCGGCGCCGCGGAGACCCCGCGCCTCGACTTCATCATCTCCACGAACCCCTGCACGCGGTTCACCACCTGCTCGCTCAGCCTGCCCGGCGAGTAGGGGACGTCGAACGAAAGCACGGGCAGGCCGAGCTCCTTCCTCACGGCCTCGGATATCACCCTTTCCTCGTACGGGCAGTGGCTCGCGCCGAAGATCCCGGTAATCATCACGCCCTCTGCGCCGAACCTGCGCGCCTCCTCCACGATTCTCTTCGCCCTGAACTCGGACGCGCCAATCATCGGGTCGTCCATGTAGTTCTCCGCAATGGCCCGGAGCGGAGGCTTGGACTCGTCCAGCGGCAGGAACGCGTGCGATATGAGGTACTCGGATCCCGCGACGCAGCCCCCGAGGTCCTCGAGAAGCGTGACGATCGCCGTGTCGGTCGGCGGAGTGACCCAGAAGACCCTCACCGGGTCGCCCTCCAGGGGCGATTCCCCGCGCTCGGCCCTGCGCCTGACCGTGTCCAGGAGGTCCTCGAGCACCTCGAACGATTCCCAGGGGTCGCTGCAGTAGTGGAGGGCCACGAACTCGGCCAGCAGGGTCTCGAGCCCCGGGAGGGGCGGCCTCCTCGATCCGTATGCGAGCGACCGGATCTCCCTCACGAGTCCGCGGAGGCGGTTGAACCCGCGCACAGAGGCCCGGAGGTCCTCCTCGGAAACCGGCCTGCCGGTTTCGCGCTCGATTCTCTCCACGATTCCGCGGTACTGGGATTCCAGGAAGTCGACCGCGGGCTTCTGGTACGGCGACCCGTGCGGCGTTGAGCCGAACTCGAGCCCGGCGAGCAGTGGGGACGGGTCGAAGCGGGCGGGAATCTCCCACCAGTGGACCGGGTTCCCCTGCCACTCGACGAGCTGCATCACTGCGGAGAAGTCGTCGCAGCAGGCGCCGACCCCCGCGAAGGTGAGGTCGGGCCTGGGGAAGTAGTCGAGGGTCTTGTACGCGCCGAGTGCGGCGCGGACGTAGCAGAGTTCCTCCGTCGCACCCAGCTTCGCGGCCTCGTCGAGGAGGTGCGGCTCCTCGGAAAAGCAGGGCGCCCACCACAGCTCGTCCGCGTAGAACGTGAGCGCCTTCGGGGCTGCGTACGCGATTATGGGGACCTGGCCGAGGTCCTTTGCGGCCGCGAATACCTTCCACCCCTTCTCTTTCGCAAGGAACAGCCTGTCCTTCTCGCTGAACAGGAAGGCCCACAGCCTGAGTGCGGCGAGCGAGGAGTCGAACTTGAGCCTCCCGAGGAGCCTGTCGCCCCTGCAGGAGTACTCGTGCGGGCTGAAGAGGTAGCGCACTCCGCCCGGGACGAGGGGCTTGAGGAAAGTGCACCGCGACCGGTATTCCTCGGGTACGCCGGGCATCAGGGATTCCCACTCCCCGGACGTGATTCTTCTCGCATCGCCAGTCATTCCAGGGACTCCAGGAAAGCCTCGATTCTGACTGCCACGGTGTTGCGGATGCCTTCCCCGAACCCCGTCTCCACCGCGATTACCGGCGCGTCGAAGCTCCTCCGCATCCTCTCCTTCTCGGTGAACCACAGGTCGCAGAACGGAAGGGTCTTCAGTATCACCCCGGCGGCTTTCCCGCCCGCGAGAAAGGACCTGATTCGGTCGTATACGGCCGAGTTCGGCCTCCTCCTGATGCATGCGGGCGACCTGAACACGGTCCTGGCCATGGCATCGACGAATCCGCCTGCCGGCGCGCCCGGGCCGGCGCAGTCCTCGAGCGCGTTGATTCCCGTGCAGTTGAGCGGCAGGCATCCGGAGCCGCTCTCCTCGAGAGTGCGGTACACCGCGTCATCCTCCTCGCAGGAGACCCCCCCGGCGAGCAGGACAATGACCCGGGGGCGCTGCGGGGAAAGCCCCGGCGCAGTGTCGCGGAGGAAGCCGAGCAGCGCTGCCGGCCTGGCCCAGGCGAAGAGGCAGCAGAGCCTGTGGGCCGCGCGGGGCGGGACCATGTTCTCCAGAATCAGCCCCCTGAGCAGGCCCGCAGCCTCGCGACGAACCTCCTCGTGGCGCCTCGCTGCGTCCTCGTCGAATTCCCGGCCCGCGAAGGATGACAGCCATGAAACGGCGTCCTTCACCCCGCGCACGAAGTAGTCCTCCGCATCCGCCGTCGCTGTGGCTGGAACCTGCACGGGGAAGACCGGAAGCCCCAGGTCCGTCCGGAGCCTCTCCAACGTCCTCCGCATCTGATCGCACGTGATGAGCCCCACCACCGCGTCGGCGAGGGCGTGGACCGACGTGCGGTTCATGAAGTTCCCGATGATGCTCTTGCAGAAGGGGCATGTGTCGGGCCGCACGAGCTTCTCCGCCGCGCTCTCGGCCGCGACCGTGGCCCCGCGAACGGCCCTCACCGGCCAGTAGCCCGCCCCTGCCGCGGCCGAGGGCGGGAACAGCCTGCAGAACGAGACTGCGATCCTGCCGCCCGACGCCTTGTGCGCGCCGAGCGCCGACAGCTCGGATTCCTCGAATTCCCGGATTGCGTGGTGCAGCCCGTTTCCCATCAGACCTCGGCTCGCGTGCCGTGCGGATCACCGCGCTTCCGGCGGGCGGCCGCCCGCCGGAAGCGCGGCCCGCGAAACTACTTCACCGCTATCCAGCGCCCCCTGCTGTACTTGCCCTTGTGGGCCATGTCCGACATGAATGCCATTTCGCCGCCCATGCCCTTGAA
>JBFZBV010000548.1:0-6975 GCA_041308285.1 Planctomycetota bacterium
TCCACCGGACAATCCCCTTCTGGGGAATTCGCGGCCGCGCGCTCCGGTCTGCTTCTTTCCAAAGCATATTAGAGCGCGGTCCGGATGTAAAGCCGCACGCGCGCGGAAGGCGTTGCACTGCCGTTGTTTTCGTGTGACAAAGGCGTTATGAAGATGTATTAATAATAAAGCATCCCTGACATATCCGCACCATTTCGCACTCCGTGGCAAAAGGGGTGTCGCGGCGGCCGGAAAGGCGTTTGGAGGCTGTCCTTTGAGTCCGGGAAGAACAATCCTTGCCGCGCTCCTGATTGCGGCGCCTGCAGCGCTGTTCTCGGCGGGGTGCGAGAGCAACGCGGACATAATACAGGAGCGGGAGAAGCTGAAGAACCACGCTGCGCTCGCGCAGCTCTATTACGACAAGGGCAGGTACAACCTCGCAATCTCGCAGGCGGAGAAGGCCCTGGAGATAGACGCGTCCTACTCGAAGGCGAGGTGCGTCCTCGGATTCACGTACATCCAGTGCGCGAGGGTGCAGGAGTCGTACGCCGGCAGGGTGGAGCTGTACGGGAAGGCCGAGGAGAACTTCGACCGGGCCATCAGGGACGGATCCGAGACCGATTCGTTCATATTCAAGTCCTACTTCGGCCTGGGGCTTCTCTACTCGCAGTGGGCGAAGGACGTGGACGCCCAGATGCGGAGCGCGGATCACAAGCCGGCCGAGGCGCTGGACGGCCCCGCCACGGGCGAGGAGGACATATGGAAGGAATGAGACGGATCGTCCTTCCCGCCCTCGCAGTCCTCGCCGCGCTGTGGGGCGGGTGCGCGGAGCAGGAGAGCAGGCCCGCGGACCTGCCGGAGCTCAGGAAATACCTCCTCGCGAAGGCGGAGGAGAAGTTCGAGCACTCGTTCAGGATAAGCCTCAAGAACTCGAACCTCCCCTTCAACCAGGCGAGGCAGCAGCTCATATACGTATACGTCCAGCAGGGGAGGCTCGACGACGCCCTTGGGACGGCCGACGAGTATGTAAAGCAGAACAGGGACTATGCCGCGGAGAGGAAGAACGCCCTCGCCGCCAACGAGGCCGCGTGGGAGAAGAAGGCCGCCGGGGATCCGAAGATTAAGGAGAGCAAGCTCGGGGCCGAATACGAGGAGGGCAGGAAGGAAATCATCTCGCAAATCGAGAGGGCCGAGAAGGCCGTGGTCGACATGCTCATCCTGCAGGGGGACATCCACCTCCTGAGGGGGAAGAAGCCGGAGTCGATTGCGAGGTACAAGGACGTGCTCGAGACGAGGCCGAACCATTTCGTGGCCCTCGCGAGGCTCGGGCAGGCGCACGTGAGCCTCGAGAACTGGACGCTCGCGGCGGGGTACCTGGAGAAGGGCGCGTCGAGGATTGAGGATGTCCTCGCGTCCGCCGAGTCCCGGGCCGCGGCCCTGGACCCGGAGGACCCGAAGGACAGGGACAAGCTCGCGGAGATCCGGCGGTACTCCGAAGGCCTGTCGGGGGTGCGGGAGGCGTTGATTGCGTCCGCGGCGCTCTGCCATTTCCTGGGGCGGGAGTTCGACGCGTTCTCCGAGTCCTTCGGCAGGATTCTCGAGGTGAACCCCGACTCCGCCTATCTCGAGCTGAAGATCGGCCTTTCGCTGCTGCGGGACGGCCACGAGGCGCAGGGCAGGGGCGAGATTGAGAAGTTCCTGCTGAAGCGCGCCGCAGCCGAATCCGGAATCAAGGAGCTCGCCCTCAAGGCCGCGGCGATGTTCCCGGTCAGGGACGGGAGCCGAGGTTGAGCAGGTTGTAGACGTCCTTGACGTCGAACGGCTTGCTCAGGTAGCCGAAGATGCCGCGGTTGAGGTTCTTCTCGATTATCTCCAGCGACTCGAACTTCCCCGTCATGAGAACGATCGGAAGCTTAGGGTGCCTGGCGAGCATTTCCGTGGCGATGTCCTCGCCCTTGCAGCCCGGGAGCACGAGGTCCAGGAAGACGATGGAGGGCTTGACCTGCTCCACTATGTCGAGCCCTTCCTGGCCGCTTCCGGCGGTATGGACCTTGTATCCGATTTCCTCGAACGTGTCCTTGAGGAATTCCCTAATCCACCACTCGTCGTCGACGATGAGTACGGTCCCGACGGGCGCGCCGGGCTGGGGCTCGACCTCCGGGCCGCGCTTGCGCTCCCCGTCCTGCACCGGCAGCGAGTCGGTGTAGTATTTCGTGCGGCGCGGGTTCTTGGGCAGGACGAGCGTGAATCGGGACCCGACGCCCACGGTGCTCTCCACGCGGATTTCGCCGCCGTGCCCCTTGATGATGCCGTAGCTCACGCTCAGGCCGAGGCCGGTGCCCTGGTTCTCCCCGCCGCCGAGGACGCTCTTGGTCGAGAAGAAAGGCTCGAAGATGCGCGGCATGTTCTCCTCGGGTATGCCGCACCCCGAGTCCTTGACGGAGATTTCCACGGATTCCCTGTTCTGCGTGACGTCGATTTCCACCCATCCCTTCCCGGTTATCGCCTGCTTCGCGTTTATGAGCAGGTTCAGCATCACCTGCTGGATTTCGCTCCTGTTCACCGGGGCGGACGCCTCGGGGTCGAAGTGCTTGCGCATGACGATGCCTTCCTTGTCGAACTCCCTTCCCATGAGCGAGAGCACTTCTTCCACGAGCGCGGCAATCTCGGTCTTCTCCCTGACCTTCTTGTACCTTCCCGAGAACTTGAGGAGGTTCTTCACTATTTCCTTGGCCTTCTGGCTGTTGGTCTCCGAGACCTCGATTGCCTTCCAGATGTGCTTTTCCTTCTTCGTGTGCTGGGCCAGCTGCGACATGCCCAGGATGCCGGTGAGCAGGTTGTTGAACTCGTGGGCGATGCCGGAGGCGAGCAGGCCGACCGCCGCCATCTTGCTCGACTCTATGAGCTGCGCCTGGATGGCCTTCAGCTTCTCGTTGGTCTTGCTCAGCCTGTCGTTGGCGGACTGCATCTCGTCGAAAGCCCTGGAGCTCTCGATGATGGCGGCGGCCTCGGAGGCGTAGATTGTGATGAGGTGGAGGTCCTTCACCGTGAAGTACTTCAGGCTGTCGTCCACGTTGAGGCTGAGGACGCCCAGGAGCTTGCGCTGGGGGCTCTTCACCGGCACGCACAGCGAGGACCTGATGCCGCCCCGCGCGGGGGGAAGGTGGCGGAACCTCTCGTCGTTGCGGAGCCCGCCCTGCAGGAGCAGAGGCTCCCCGGTCCGGGCGACCCATCCCGCGACGCTCTGGTCGAAGTGCACGGCCTTGTTCCGCCTGTTGACCGCGTCGCGGCCCTGCGCCGCGGCCACGTAGAGCGTGTCGGGCTCCTGCGACAGCAGCATGATGGACCCGGAGTCGGCCAGCGTCACCCTTATGGCCGATTCGACAATCCTGTCGAGGATGGCATTCGTCCCCAGGTCGGAGGCAATCACCTTGCTTATTTCCCACAGCTCGCGGATTTCCGGCGCCCCGGGCCGTTCCATCTGCGGGTCGAGCCTTTCGGCGGCGGCGGAGAATATCCTGTCAAGCTCCTCCTGGACGATGGGGAACGCGAGCAGTGCGTCCGCGCCCTCGGGGACCGAATCCTGGGGGGGAGTGCCGGGGCCGGTCAGGAAGACGATGAAAACGCCCTTCGAGGCCTTCCTGAGTGCCGATCCGACGCCCACGCCGCCGGGCGAGGACTCCTCGTCTATCACGACCACGTCGGTCCCGGATTTCCGGGCGGAGTCGAGGCAGTCCTCCAGGCACGAGAACACCTCGACCTTGGCGTTCCTCTCGCGGAACCAGTCGAGCGTGTTCTCCCTGAGCCTGTCGCCGAGAAAAAGCGAGACCCTGAGGCTCACATCAGCTCTCCAGCCCCCTCACGCGGGATTCGAGTTCCTGCAAGGCCGTCTCGAGGCCCCTGATTTTCACCAGCGCCTTCGGCAGGCTCGAGAGCGCCGCCAGCTGGGCCTTGAACTTCGCGGCCGGCCTCGCAGGATTGCCCCAAACCACCGAACGGGGCTCGAACTTCTTCCCCGGGTAGACCAGCGTGTGCGCGCCCACTATCGAGAATGCCCCGATTGTCACGCCCTCGGAGATTCCGCAGTTGCCCCCGATGGTGACGTGGTCCCCAATCCTGACGCTGCCTCCGATGCCGACCATGCTCACGATGATTACGTGAGCTCCGATTGTGCAATTGTGGCCAATTTGCACGAGGTTGTCTATCTTGGTCCCCCGGCCGACGACCGTGGACCCGACGGTCGACCTGTCGATTGTCGTGTTCGCGCCGATTTCCACGCCGTCCTCGAGCACCACGTTCCCGAAGTGCGGGACCTTGAGGTGCGGCTCGTCCGACTGCGCGTAGCGCTCGATTGCGTCCTCGGACCCCGCGACGGCCCCTTTGCCTTCCTGCAGGTATCCGAACCCGTCGGCGCCTATGACCGCGCCCGAATGCACGATGACCCCTTTCCCGAGCCGGGTGCCCGAGTACAGGACGGCGTTCCTGTGCACGACCGATCCGTCGCCGATTGCCGAACCGCGGCCGATTTTGGCTCCCGCGTGGATTACGCAGCCCGCGCCCACGACCGCCCCCTCTTCGACGCACGCGAGCGGCCCGACGTGCGACCCCGGGCCGACCGACGCCGAGGGGTGGACCGAGGCGGACGGGTGGGATCCTGCCGGGAATTTCTCCGCCGGGACGAGGGCGGAGAGGGCCTTCACGAAGGCGTACTTGGGATTCGGGACGATTATCAGGGTCTTGCCCGTGACGGGGACGCCTTCCGACGTGATGACGACCGACGCGGGGCACGAGGCGGCCGCGGCGGCGTGCTTCCCGCTCTGCGCGAAGGTGACGTCGCCCGCCTTGGCGTTGGTTATGTCCGAGACCCCGGTCACCGGAGTCGACGGGTCACCGAGGACCCTGCCGCCGACCAGCGCTGCTATGGCTTGTGCGTTCATGGGGCACCAGAAGAAAGACGGCCTCCGCCCGCCGGCCGCCTGGGGCGCGGCGGCGCGGGGAAGCCTCACGGCCTTCCGCGATTGTAGCCGAGGATGCCGGCATTATAAACAGAATCGTCGGCGCCCGGGGCCGGGGCTCCGGGCGTTTACGCGGTACGGCTCAGTCCTTGGCCCTGAACGCGTGGTTCCTTGGGAGCAGGACCCGGATTTTCCAGATTCCGATGCCGGGCTGGACCGCCTCCTGCATGAAGGCCCAGAGCCACATGCACGGCGCGTCCGCAGGGGAGCGAATCACGAGCCATGCGTTGGAGAGGCGCCTGTCGTTCTCGGGCCTGCTGATTCCAGCGACCCCTCTCATCAGTGCGGAGACGGCGGCGAGGTGGTTTTCGGGATCCGCATCGGCCTTTCCGGCGGGAGGGGCCGGGATGCAGGCGTCGAGGTCGAAGCCGGACACGGCGACGACCATGGCCGGGCACCCGTCCGCGGGGTCGCGGAGCAGCCTTTCGTCGACTCGCACGGCGAGCTTGGGCTCGACGGCCGGAGGCGGCTTTGCGGACCCGTCGAGCGGATTGACCATGCCCACGAATCCCACGTAGAGCACGCCTTTAAGGGCCCCCGCGCGGCGGTATCCTTCCATGACCAGCCCAACGGGGACGTCCAGGTCCGCCGAAATGTCGGCGCCGCAGTCCATCTTCGCCCCGGCCATCTCCTCGGCAATCCTCGCCAGGAGGCGGTCCAGGCCCTCGAGGCCGGGCCCCATGGCCTGGTTGAAGAAGCTCGGGTCCTTCGGCTCGGGCTCTTCACCCGGCCCGAGCTCCCGGATTTCCTCCTTCTTCATTTCCATATGGCGGATGAAGGCGACCCCGTCCTTGCGCTTCGGCAGGAATTTGGACTTTTCCATGCGCAGGGCCACGGGCAGGGCGTCGCCCTCCTTCCTGAATTTCAGTTCGGCCTTAATCCCTTCCTGGAGGTCCGCCTCATTCGCGAGCCCGGCGTCCTTCGGGAGGAAGATTTCGAAGCACTCCTCGTCCGCGGAGGCCTTCGACGGGCCCGGGGTCCCGGCCTGGGCCGGAGGTTCGGGGGCCGGGCCCTCGCGGGAGCATCCGGCGACGAGGGCGGCGGCCAGAAGAAGAAACGCTGCGGTTCTCGCTGATTCCGGCATGAGGGGGAGTCCTCCAATCCGTGAAACATGTACAGGGGGCGGCCGGGCGGCCGCCTGGATTATAAACGTCCGCGGGGGGGCGGAAGTTTCACGCAGATGCCCCGGGCCCCGGCCCGGGCGCACGCATCTTGCGGCGGGCGGGGTTTCCGGCGGCATTCACCGTTTCGGAGGGAGCGCGGGCGAGGATCCGGTTCCGGCCGAGTGGAACGGCGACTGGGATTCGCCCACGAGGGACGCGGCGTTCGAGGCGTGCCTCCGGACGTAGGATCCGAGTTCCGAGGCCGAGACCTCGCCGTCGCCGTCCGAGTCCGCGGCGCCGGCAGCGCCGGCGATGAAATAGTGCGTGAAGATCCCCCCGCCCGCCTCCTTCAGTTCCAGCGCCCCGTCCCCGGTCCCGTCGGCGGCGAACACCGCAGTGACGCCGTTCCCGCCGGCCGCGGCGGCCAAATCCGGCTGGCCCGGAGTCCGGCCCCCGGCGGCTCCGAGGCTCCTGCTCCGGCCCGCCGGGCCGAAGGACGCGTCCAGGACCACGGTCTTGCCGCGGGCCCGGATGCCGCCCAGCGCCTTGAAGAGCTCGTCCAGGCCGAGGCCGGCGGCCGACGGGCCGGAAGGAGTGTCGGCGAGAGCGATGCATGCCGGGGATTCGCCTTCGCCGGCCTGCGGGGACCCGAATCCGGCGAAGTAGAGCAGGAAGGAGTCGTCCTCGGAGGACGCAGCCGCGGCCTTGGCCAGTGCGGCCCGGGCTGCGGCGAGCGTCGCGGCCCCGCCGTCGAGCACGGTCACGTCCCCCGATCCGAACCTGCCGGTGGAAACGAGCCAGGCCGCGAACCTGGCGGCGTCGGCGACGCACAGGTCCGGGTCTCCCGCAATCCCGGCGGGGCGGGCCCCGATGACGAG
>JBFZBV010000549.1:0-2486 GCA_041308285.1 Planctomycetota bacterium
ATGTGACCGATTCCCGTGATTCCGACCTGACCGACTTCAGCGCGGCCACCATCTTGTGGACGGTGATACTGACGTTCATCTGCCGCCTGGACGCCAGACGCCAGATTCAATTCGTCATGGACTGCCCGAATCTGGGGTGACGGATATAAGAATTTCGCCGGAAAACTCCATCTTGTAAGTCATCAACGAGCCCCCAAAACCCCGCTTCCAACGACAGCCACGGACGATTCCGCGCACGACTATTCACGGGCGCCGTGCAGCGGCGGGCCCCGGATTTTTATGGTAGAATCCGCGCGCAGCCGGCGACCAGTACGCCTGCGCCGGCTTCATGTTTCCGCGGGCGCCGTTGACTGCAAGAGACGCAAGAGACTCCGTGCTCCGGGCCGCATCGTCGGCGCTGGAGCAGTCGCCGCTGCGCCGCCCCCTTGTGGCGGCCTCGGCTTCGTTCGCGACCGGAATCGCGGGATCCGAATCCCTCTGCCCGGAAGCGGTCCTGGCCGCGGCGGTCGCAGCCGCGCTCTGCTCCTGCGCCGCGGGTCGGTGGTTCAGGCTGGGCGCCGCTTCCGCGGTCTTCCTGGCCGCCGGGGCCCTGGCATTTGCGGCCGACAGGGCTGCGATGGAACCCTCCGGCATCGAGATACCGCCCGGCCGGTTCCAGGGGCTCGTGAGGGTCGCGGCCGTGGCCCGTGAGACGCCTTCCGTGTTCGAGGCCGTTCCGCCGGAGGGGAGGGTCCGGGGCAGGATTCTCGTGAGGCTCACGGCCGTGCAGTGCGGCGAGGCATGGCGGCCCGCCGGCGGCCTGGCGATGCTCCATCACGCCGGCCTGCCCGAGGGGGTCCTCGCGGGCGACGGGCTCGAGATTACGGGCACGCCGTTCAGGCCGGACAGGGCGGGCGTACCGGGCGCGAAAGGCTACGGGGACATAATCGCGCAGAGGGGCGCCTCGATTGGGATTTCGGCGTCGGATCCCCATGCCGTCAGGAAGGTCTCGGATGCGGGGTACGGGCCGATCGCGGCAGTGGAGAGGCTGAGGCGCGCTCTTATCGCGTCGGTGAAGGACGCGTTCGACCCGGACACGGCCGGCCTGATGGCGTCCCTCCTCCTGGGCGACAGGAAAGGCCTCGATTTCGAGACGAGGGACTCGTTCGTCCGCAGCGGGACCGTGCACATGCTTGCGATTTCGGGGCTGCACCTCATGGTCGTGGCGGGAGGCGTGTACTTCCTCCTCGCCGCCGCCGGTCTTGGGCGCAAGGCGAGGGCCGTCCTGATGATTGCATTCGTGGCCGTGTTCGCGTGCCTGACCGGCCTCAACGATCCGGTCGTGAGGGCTGCGGTGATGATGGCGTCGTACCTGTCGGCGGACCTGTTCGGAAGGAGGAGGTGCGGGGGTACGGCGATTGCGCTGGCCGCTCTCGCGATTCTCGCTGCGAAGCCGTCGGCGCTCTTCAATCCCGGCTTCCAGCTTTCGTTCCTGGCCGTCATGGGCATAGGGGCCTTTTCCGGCGGGATTTCGCAGCTGTTCCTGCGGCGGACGAGGCTTGCGGTCAAGCTCTCCGGCGGCCGGAGGACTCTCGGGGACAGGGCGAGGGAATACGTATTCGGCGGCATTTCCGTGTCGGCCTCGGCATGGATTGCGACCTCGCCGGTCGCGCTCTGCCACTTCAACATCGTGACTCCGGTCGCGCTGGGAGCGAACCTCGCAGCGTCGCCCCTGCTTTTCCTGGCGCTGACGGGCGGCTTCGCCGCCCTTCCCGCGCTGAGCCTGGGCGGGCTTGCTCAGGCTGCCTGCGCCCTGGCAATAGAGTCGGTCTCGTACGCGCTGACCGAGGTCGTGGGCCTTTTCGCTTCGCTGCCGCTGTCGCACGCCTACATGCCGGCTCCCGGCGCGGGGAAAGTCCTGGTCTTCTACGCGGGACTTGCCGCCGCCGCGCTCTGGAAGGGGAAGAAGCGCGGCCTCGCGGGGGCGGCGGTCGCCGCTGCGGCCTTCCTGTCGCTCTTCATTCCGCTCGTGAGTCAGTGCGCTCCGTCCCGGTGGGAGGCTTCGGTGCTGGACGTGGGCCACGGCCTGTGCTTCGTCCTGAGGTCCCCCGAAGGCAGGGTGCTGGTATACGATTCGGGGTCGAGAGGCTTCGAAGGCGTCGGCGCGCTGGCGGTTTCGCCGTTCCTCTGGAATCGCGGAATAACGCGAATCGACGCGCTCGTCCTCAGCCATCCGGACTCGGACCACATCAACGGAGCCGTCGATTTGGCCGAGCGATTCGGCGTCGGAAGGGTGATTGTGGACGAGGGTTTTTCGAACAAGCCGGAGGGCAGGGCGATTATGGAGAGGCTCGCATCGATGGGCATTCCTGTCGTGGCGGCGTCGGAGGGCTTTCAAATCGCGGAAATGAGCCCGGCGCTGGCGGAAATCATCCATCCTTCCCGCGGCAGCGGCGCCTTCTCCGGCCGGAACAACGGGTCTCTGGTCCTGCATGTGTCGCTCCCGG
>JBFZBV010000550.1:0-2756 GCA_041308285.1 Planctomycetota bacterium
ACGACGAGTTCCGGAAGAGCAAGCACGGCCACGAGGTCACCCACACCAGGTACAAGGACCGCGACCTCAACAAGAGCTACGACGTCACGGGCGGCTGCTACCTGACCTTGGGCTGCCACTACACGCAGAGGAAGGCCGAGGACGGCACCGTGGGGTCGTGCATGCCGTGCCACCCCAGCCACTCGGCCTCGCTCAGGGTGAGCAGGGACCCGCGGATATGCAACAAGTGCCACCAGGGCGCGGACAACCCGCAGTGGGAGGTGTACAAGAACTCGATTCACTACGCGATCTACAGCGTCGACGGCGTGCGCGGGGGCGGCGCCTCCTGCGTGACCTGCCACATGCCCAAGGCGACCCACGACGACGGCCGTTTCGTGAACTCCGGCGTCATGGACAGGCAGGGCCTGCCCGCGCTGAGCTTCGTGCAAATCGTCCCCAGGGAGCAGTTCGTCGCCAAGAGGGCCGAAATGATTGACGTCTGCAGGGAGTGCCACGCGACGAAAATCGCCAAGAGGAGCCTCGAGACCGCGGACCATTTCCTCGAGCGCGGCGCAATCATGGTCGAGGAGGCGAAGTCGATAATCGAGAACCTCTACAGGGACAAGCTCCTCCGGCCCATGCCCGAGGAGAGGGAGCCGAACCTGTTCACCGGGTCCGCCCTCACGCTGGGCGGGAGGCAGATCTTCGACGCGCATACGTCGGACATCGAGAGAAGGTTCTACGAGATGGTGATGCTGGACTTTCCCTACATGTGGCGCGGGGCGTACCACAACCTGCCCGAGCTCATGATGTGGCACGCGAACGAGAAGCTCAAGGGGGACCTGCTCTTCATCCGCAACGAGGCCTACAGGCTCCGCAACCTCGCGGGGCTCTACGAGAAGAGGGGATTACCGCCGGAGGGAAAGGCCGGCGCGGGCCGCACGGGGGAAGGTGTTCCCGGCGGATCCGGAGGCAAGGGCAACTGACCGGGCCGCCCTGCCGCGTCCGGACATCCGCGGAGCGGCCGCAACCGATCGCGCATGGAAGAAGGCGTGTGCAAGAGTTCCGGTGAATACGTCCGCGACTACGGCCTTCCCGCGGACCTCGCCGCCCGCCTCGCGATGCTCAACAAGCTGGGCCTCTCGTGCACCAAGGGCGTCCTTCTCGACCCGGCCGCCAGGTCCTTCCTGCAATCGGGCGACGTGATGGGGTTCGTCGAGCGCGAGGACTGGGAGGGGCTTTCGGCGCGGGCCGCAGGGCAGAACCCGCCCCTGTCGCTCGCTTTCTCGGGCGCAGGCAGGGTGCTTTGCGGGACGTCCGAGGGCGCGGGCGCGGCGGGCCTGCCGGTCCGGGCGGCCCAGTCCGTCCCGGCGCTCAGGCCCTTCACCCCTGCGGCCTTCGACCTCTTCGACGAGTCGGTGCCCAAGGGCCTCAGGGAGGCCGTGCTGACCCTTCTCTCGAGCCCGGACCCGCTCAAGAGAATCGAAGCCCTCCGCCGCGTCATGCTCGAGGGCCCTGACCCGGCGCTCAAGAGCGCGGTGCTGTTCCACGCCCTCCGCGACGGGGACAGGGGCGTGGCCGCGGAGGCTGTCAGGGCGCTCGGGGATCTCGGGCTGCCGGCCGGCGCCGCGGAAGGCCTGGTGGAGCTCATCAACTCGCCGCCGTCCCGGACCGCGGAGGTGGTGGAATCCCTGAAGCGCTGCCTCGGGGATTTCGGCGCGCTGGAGGGCGCCCTTCTCCGCGCGTTCACGGCCAGGCTCCTCTCGGACGACTCCTACGCCTCTTCCAGCGGCCGCCTGCTGGACTTCTACCGCGCGCTAATCCGGAGATACCCCGAATCTCAGGCGGATTTCCCGGCGATTACGAAGGCGCTGTTCTCGAGGTTCCCGTGGCGCGACTCGGCGGCGATGGGCGAGGCTCGGGGTCTCCTGCTCGACATGGCGGCCTCGGACCCGTCGCGGGTCCCGTCGAACCTCTGGGAGAGGCTCGAGGCGGCGGAATCGGCGAGGGAGCGCGCGTTCCTGGTGGAAGTCCTGTCGAACTCGGCGCTCGGCGGCAAGGCGGGGGCGCTGCTCGAGAAGCGGATAATCGACACGGAAGTGGGAGCGCACCTCGAGAAGGGCGAGGAGTACACGCCCTGGCTCAGGTACATGGCGGGGCGGTGGAAGACGTTTTCGACGGCGCTTCTGGACAGGGCGGGGGGCGCAGAGGGCGAGCGCCGCGCCATGCTGGTCCGCATGGCCTGCGACGTCATAGTCGCGTCCGGGGCGCAGACCCGCGCCGTGTCCCAGGCGGCGGAACGCTGCCTGGACGCGGCCGAGTCGGGCGGATCGGCCTGCATCCGAGCCCTGATGAGGTCCGGGCTGCACCTCCACGGGGCTCTCGGCGAGGCGGCCCGGGGGAGGTGCGCCGGCCTGTTCGCGAGGACGCTCGACACCGAGTTCCTGACCGGCTACAACGCAGAGGCCTACGCCGCCATGAGGAGCCTCGGATTCGCCGCAGCCGACCCGCTGCTCGATTTCATCGGCTCGGAGATGAACGACACCAGGCAGAGAATCGAAATCATACAGATAATAGCCGGGTTCTTCTCCGACCGGGTCGCGGTGAGGTCGCTCAGGCCCATGGCGTTCCGGAAGCTCGCCGGCAGGATTCAGTCCATGGCGTCGCGCCGCGACCTGACCGTGGCCAACAGGCTCTCCTCGGTCGCCGGCTCGATAATCCTGAACCCTTCGACGCCCCAATCCGTGGTGGCGATGCTGTCGCGCTCGTGCATGTCG
>JBFZBV010000551.1:0-6122 GCA_041308285.1 Planctomycetota bacterium
CCTGACCGACTTCAGCGCGGCCACCATCTTGTGGACGACGATTCCGCGCGCGACTCTTCATCGCTGGGGGCGGGCGGCGGCGCTTGACTGCCGGACGGAGCGGCGCGTATATTAGTAATCGTCCTGGTCAGGCGCCACGAGCCCTGCGTTGCGTGGAGGGAGATTTGAGCAGAATCCTGGTGATTGAGGACGATCGGTCCATACTCACGGGCGTGAGGGACAACCTCGAGATGGAGGGCTTCGAGGTCTACTGCGCCGAGACCGGGGATGCAGCCCTCGACATCGCCAGGAAGAAGAAGCCGGACCTCATAGTGCTCGACCTCATGCTGCCGGACATGAGCGGATTCGACATCCTCAAGAAAATCCGCGAAGACGGATCCGACGCATACGTCGTGATTCTCACCGCCAAGAAGGAGGAGATAGACAAGGTCAGGGGCCTGAACCTGGGAGCGGACGACTACGTCACCAAACCATTCAGCCTCATGGAGTTCCTCGCGCGGGTGAAGGCGATATTGCGCCGGGGCCCGCTGAAGGACGAAGGGCTCCAGAAGTTCAAGTTCGCGGACGTGGAGCTGGACTTCGTCAAGTTCGAGGCGAGGAAGAAGGGAAAGGATCTGAAACTCACGCCGCGAGAGTTCAACATCCTGAAGTACCTTGCGGAAAATCCCGGCAAAGTCGTATCCAGGAACGAGCTCCTGGGCAAGGTGTGGGGCTACAAGAACTTCCCTGCCACGAGGACAGTGGACAACCACATCATGAGACTCAGGAAGCTCATCGAATCGAATCCGTCGGATCCAAGGTATATAGTCAGCATACGGGGCGTGGGCTACAAGTTCACGGCCGAGCCGAAATAGACGCATTCGAATCTCTCTCACTGCTTTTGAGAGGACCCTCGATGCCGCCGACACCGAAGGATTTGCTTCTTGCCGAACTCGCGGTCCAGACGGGATTTGCATCGAGGGAGCAGGTGAACTCGTGTCTTGCCGGGCTCGATTCCGGCAAACCGGGCCGCACGCTTTCCCAGGCCCTGGGTGACGCAGGCATCGTCGATCCGATGCGCATGAGGCTCCTGCTTCAACTAGCCGACAAGGAGCCTGCCGTCCAGCAGAAAGACGAAGCCGAGGATGACGGGCAGGACTTCTCGAAGCTCATAGAAATCAAGAGGTTCGCCGCTGCCGGGGAGGTCGACAAGGTCATGGGAATCCTGCGGAGCATGAAGGGCGACAGCAAGTTCGGCAGACTGGGCAAAATCCTGCTGAAGAAGTCCATGCTGAACGCCGAGCAGATACACGCCATGCTCGAGGAGAAGGGCATCAAAATCCTGCGATGCCCCGTCTGCTCCAAGAATTACGAAGTCAAGGACTTCGATCCTGCAAAGAAGTACGGCTGCCCGAAGTGCAAAAAGCAGCTCAAGCCCCTGGACTATTCCGAGATACCCATCCCGGACTCCGACATGGAAGTCGTCGTGGAAGAAGGGTAATCCGCCGCTCTTCCGACCGGATCCTCCCTGTGCCGCTGCCTGCAGAACGCGTCGCTGGAATAGTCTGAATCCGCCGTGAGAAAGCATGACCGCGATTCCACGGTCATGCCCTATGCCCACATGTGATTTTTCTCTTGGTCCGCCGGGAATCATCCGATATAATTTAATGGATACATTGGAGTAATGTTTATCGTGCCGGCGCGTGAGCGCCTGCCAATCGCCGCCGTCAGCAGGCATGGTTTTCGCAATGCCGACGCGGGTGGTGGTTGTGCGCCCTCTCGGCGCCGGACACCAGGAGGCGGCAGATGCCCCTCAAGGGCGATGTTGCGTCTTTCAGCCTGCCGGAGATATTCAACTCCCTGGCGCTGAACCAGAGCACAGGAACGCTCATGGTCAGCGACGGCGAGACGCGCCATCACCTGTATTTCCAGGGCGGGGCAATCATACCGCTTTCGGACGGCAAGCAGTACATGGAACGCATCGGGGACCACCTGTTCCAGAACCGTCAAATCACCGACGAGACGCTTAAGAAAGCCAGGGAGATAGAATCCGCAACCCGCCGCCGGATGGTCGACATCCTGGTCGAAGAGGGCATGGTCAAGGGCGAGGACCTCTTCATTTCCGTCAAGGAGAAGCTGCAGGAGGAGATATACAACCTGTTCCTCTGGAAGGACGCCTTCTTCGAATTCAAGAAGGACGAGGCTCCGGCGGAATACGCATCCGACATAGAGGAACTCGCCAGGTTCACCTTCAACTCCGGCCAGATTCTGATGGAAGCCGCCCGCAGGGCGGACGAGTGGAACAGGATCAAGGCGCGCATCCCGTCGCTCAGGTACATATTCACCAAGAGGAAGGAAGCCCCGCTTGCGCTGGGCGAGAAGGCGGACAACCCGGTCCCCCTGGACAAGATCGAGCCGCTGCTCCGGCATTCGAACAACATCGCCGACATCGTGGAAGCCACCGGGCACTCCAAGTTCGACGTGTGCAAGACCCTCTATCTGCTCCTTCTCGACTGGCAGGCGCGGAGCCTGCCGCCGGCCGAGGCGGAAGCGCACTTCAAGGACGCGGTCAGGGACGGCAACTTCCTCCAGGCAATCAAGTATTTCGAGTACGCCATGGAGCTCGGCCTCGGGGCCCGGGACACGGTCGAGAAGATGCAGGTGTCCCTGTTCAGCGACCCGCGGTTCATGCAGACCACGGAGAGCGTCAGGATTTCAGGCAACCTCGAGAACGTCAACTTCTCCTCCCTGTTCATCACCATGTTCCTCAAGAAGCACACGGGCACGGTGAGGGTGACGGATCCGGACAGCAAGAAAATCATCTACATCTCCCCTTCCGAAATCAGCATCCTCTCGCACGGCAACCGCGAGCAGGCCCAGCTGGGCCAGATCCTGGTCCGCGAGGGCAAGATCACGTGCAGGCAGCTGGACAAGGCCCTGACCGAGTCGAAGAAGACCGGCGAGATGCTGGGCAAGACCCTTCTTTCGAGCGGCGCAATCACGCAGGACGACCTGCAGTTCGCGGTTCGCAAGAAGATTAGCGACGAGGTTTTCGACATCTTCCTGTGGCGCAACGCGCATTTCGAGTTCATAAAGAACCGCCAGCCCGAGGAGTTCGACGTTCCCAAGGCGCGGGTCGTGAAGCTTTCGCTGGTGCTCGGCGCCCTGCAGAAGGAGCTCGTCTCCAACCTCAACCATTTCGGCGAGATCTCCAAGCAGATATCGACGAGGGCAATCTTCAAGCGGGAGTCGAAGAAGGCCAAGAAGGACCAGAAGGGCGTGTTCTCGACGTGGCTGTCCAAGATGGACGACCCGGCCCAGGAGACGCCCGAGGGGCTGCTCAGGCACGTCGACGGCGAGAAGACCGTGCGGGACATCATACGCGTGTCGAGGCAGTCCGCAATCGAGGTGGCCGAGGAGCTCTACACGTGGATGAACCGGGGCGAGATAAGGCCCCTTGCGCTGGAGGAGACGAAGGCGTCGGCCGAGAAGGCCCTCAAGGAGGGGTCGCTCGACTCCTGCATCAAGTTCTGCGAATACGGAATCGAGAAGGGCGGGGACCCCGGATTCTTCCAGAAGACTCTCGAGCAGATAAAGGCGCAGGCTCCGGAGACCGTCGAGAGCACGCGCGAGTTCAAGCTCGAGGGCGACTTCATGACGTTCTCCCTGGCCGAGCTCTTCCAGTCGCTGTTCATCAACAAGCACTCGGGCACGCTCGTGGTCACGGACGGCGCCAACGAAAAGATGGTCTACTTCTCGAAGGGCGTCATCTATCTCCTCACCAAGGGCTCCCGCAGCGTGTCCAGGCTCGGGGACATCCTGATAGACGCGGGCAAGATCAAGGACTCCGACGTCGGGCGGGCCCTCGAAATCCAGAAGGGGTCGGGCAAGCTCCTGGGCGAGATTCTCGTCGAGGAGGGGATAGTCTCCGACTCGGACATCTCCGAGGCGGTGCAGGAGAAAATCAGGGAGGAGCTCTTCGACATCTTCCTGTGGGACAACGCGCATTTCACGTTCACCAAGAACTACTTCCCCGACGAGTTCTCCGAGCAGAAGGGCGTCACCAAGATGTCGCTGGACACGGGGCGAATCCTCATGAAGGCGGTGAGCAGAATCGAGGAGTGGAACAGGATCCAGAACGCCTTCAAGAGCTCCAAGTCCGTGCCCTACGTGACGGACCAGGCGAAAATCGCCCAGGAATCCCTCGACCGCAAGCAGCGCGTCGTCCTCAATCTCGCCAGCGGCAGGAACAACATCGACGACGTCGTCGAGCAGAGCAGGGTGGGCAAGTTCGACGTGTACAAGATACTTTACGACTGGAAGAAGCGCGGGGCCGTGGCGGAGATGGACCTTCAGGCCCTGAACCGCGAGGCGGAAAAGGCCTTCGAGGACAAGAGCTTCGAACTGTGCGTCAAGTACTACGAAGCCGCGATGCAGTTCGACACCGAGAACGAGTTCCTCCGCCAGTACCTCGAGATGATCAAGGGGAACATAGCGCCGGGGGTCGGGCGCAAGAAGATAGTCATGAAGGGGTTCGACCTCACGACGCTCTTCCGGACCCTCCTGCGCGACAGGACCTCGGGCACGCTGACCGCCAAGGACGCGAAATCCAGGCGGTTCTTCTACATCGCCCCGGACGAGTTCGTCGCCCTGGCCGAGGGGGAGCGGAAGTCCAGGACGGTCGAGGACGTGCTGGTCGAGAGCGGGAAGGCCACGGACAAGCAAATCGGCCGCGCGAGGGAGTACGCCCAGAAGATGAACGCCGGCTTCGCGGACATCCTCGAGAAGCAGGGCGTAATCAGCCGGAAAGAGGTGGATGCCGCGGCCGGCGAGCTGGCCGTGGCGATGCTCTTCGAGCTCTTCGACTGGACGGAGGTGAACATCGAGTTCGAGGCGAGCTCGTTCCCCGCGGTCCTCGAGGACCCGGGCAAGGCCGTAATCGAGATCAAGGCGTCGAGCTGGCCCCTCATGGAGAGCGCCCTTGCGAAGCACGAGACGCTCGAATCGTTCAAGAAGGTGATTCCCTCCACGGACATCATCTTCACGATGACCCCCGGCCTGGAACTGGACGTCTCGAGCCTCCCGGCTCCCCGCAGGGCGGTGGCCGGCCTGATTGACGGCAGGAGGAAATTCATAGACGTCCTCGTGCTTTCCGGCCTTCCTTCCTTCGAGGCCTACTCCGCGGCGGCGAAGCTCATCGAAAGGGCGATAATGAGGCCGCTGACCACGGCCGAGGCCATCAAGGAGGCGGAGAACTCGAAGGTCTTCAACGAGTTCGAAGCGGCTCTGGCCTTCTTCAAGTCCGCCCTCGCCTGCGATCCGCACAACAACGAAATCAAGGAGAAAATCGAAGCCCTCAAGAGGAGCATCGTGAGCGGCGTCTCGGAAGTGCCAGGATCCGAGCCGGTCACCGGAGTGAGCCTCGCGGACCTCCTCAAGAACCTCCTGCGCAATCCCAAGACCGGGACCCTGCAGGCCAAGGACAGGGACTCGGAGAGGATGATACACATCTCCCCCGACCGGGTGATGACGGTGTCGACCGGATCCCGGCAGGGCAGGCGCATCGGCGAGATACTCGCGGACTGCCGCATGGCTTCGATGCAGCACGTGGAGAAGGCGCTCGAGTTCCAGAAGAAGTCGCCCAAGCGGCTCGGGGAAATCCTCCTTCTCCAGGGCGTCGTCACGGAGAAGGACGTGGACGAGGGCATGAAGGAGAAGGTCCTCGGCGACCTCGGCGACCTGTTCGGGTGGGACAAGGCGAGCTTCAGCTTCACCGAGGGGGAGCCGCCCGACATCTTCGGGTCCGGCGAGCTGCCCGTCGCCGAGTATCCCTGCGGAGCCAAGGAAATCATCGAGGAGGCGCTGGAGCGCAATTCCCTCGCGCCCAAGATTGACGCGCTCCTCAGGTCGCCGTACATGATCTTCAGGCTCACCGAGGCGGGACAGGCCGCAGCCGGCAGCGGGGCGTACACCAACAGGGTGCTCAAGTACGTCGACGGCAAGCTGAACCTCGACGCGATATCCCAGAAGCTCAAGGGATCGCTGTTCTCCCTCAGGGCGGAGATTTACAACCTCGTGCAGCACGGCGTCATCGAGGCCCTGCCGGCCGAACTCGCTAGTAAGAAGGGCCACGAGCTCTACAT
>JBFZBV010000552.1:0-3086 GCA_041308285.1 Planctomycetota bacterium
ATCCCCGGCCCATGACTGCGGCGGGGTCTTTGCGTTATGACTGGAATACGGTGCCCGGATGAACTGCGGTCTCCCGATTCCGATCTTCTCTTCCCCTTACCCTCCCTCATGCTCTTCCCGCCTACCCTTCCTCTTCCACTTCCCCTCGCTCATCCGAGCTTCTCCGGCGCTTTCTCGTTCCATGCAAGTCGTGTACGCGTACGAAAACGTGGACGGGAACGAACACGCGGCATGAAAGCAGGAGTACGGGATAGCAGGTCCCGCGGTGAAAACGACCGACGATACATCCAGGAGAATCAGGTCGCCGCCGCCCGAAGAATCCGGACTCTTCACCCCGGCCGGACGGGAAGTACCCCGTCCCGGCGCAAGCGTACAGTTGATACAATTCCAGCCATGACGAAAATCGGGCCTTACGAAATTCTGGGAGAAATCGGCCGGGGCGGCATGGGCGTGGTCTACCGCGCGTTCCACCCGAATCTGAAGCGCACTGTCGCGCTCAAGGTGCTCACAGCGGGCGAGGGGGCCGGCGACGACGCGATAGCGCGGTTCCGGCGCGAGGCGGAGTCCCTGGCGCGGATGGGCCACCACCCCAACATCGTCCCCATCTACGACGTGGGCGAGGAAGGCAGGAACCACTACTTCGCCATGCACCTGGTCGAGGGGAGGTCCGTGGAGAGCATGATATCCGCGGAGGACCTCGCTCCGCGGACCGCGGCGGAAATCGCGCGGAAAATCGCCCTAGCGCTGCACCACGCGCACAGCCACGGCATCCTCCACCGGGACGTGAAACCCGGCAACATCCTCGTCTCCGCCGAAGGCGAGCCGCAGATTACCGACTTCGGGCTCGCGAGGGACGTCAGGAGCGAGTCGAGGCTCACGAAGTCCGGACTCGCGCTCGGCACGCCCCTCTACATGCCGCCGGAACAGGCGGACGGCAGGATGGACGAGGTGGACGGGCGCTCAGACGTCTACTCGCTCGGCGCGGCCCTCTACGAAATGCTCGCCTTCAGGCCGCCGTTCGAGGCGTCCACACTCGTGAACGTCGTGTGCGACATCCTCCTCAAGGACCCCGACCCGGTGCGCAGGCACGCCCCGGACGTGGATGCGGACCTCGAAACCGTCTGCATGAAGTGCCTGGAAAAGGACCCCGCGGGCCGCTACGAGAGCGCGAAGGCACTGGCCGAGGACCTCGGCAGGTACCTCGCAGGGGAGCCGGTCCTCGCGAAGCCCCCGGGCGTTTTGCGCAGAATCTCGCGCTGGGCCGGCAGGAGGAAGGCCGCAATCGCGGGCGCGGCGGTGGGCGCCGTCGCGGTCGCGGCCGGCTCCGCGGCAATCTTCGCGTTCAGGGAGCAGGCGGCGGCCCCGCAGCCGCCCGCGCCCGCCGCTTCCGCGGAGGACCCCTCCCGCGAGGCGGCGAGGAAGAAGGCGTCGGTTCTCATGGAACGCGGCCGCACCGCCCTGGAGAACGCCCGCAGGGCCGAGCTCGTGAGCGACCCCGCGAGCAGGAGGTCGCTGCTGCTCGACGCCGGCCGCGAGTTCGACCGCGCCTGCGAGGCAGACCCGGAGAACGCGGAAGCCTTCGTGGAGAAGGGCCGGGTCATGCTCCTCCTCGAGCGCAGGAAGGAGGCGCTCGAGGCCATGGACAGGGCCGTGGCCCTCAATCCCGGCCTGACCGAGCCATACTACTACAGGATTAGAATCAGGTATCAGGACTTCCTTCTCCTCAGCATGCTGGTCGGCGACGAGGGTGTCGAGAAGGTCCGGCTGCTCGTGGAGTCGGACCTCGCGCGGATTAGGGAAATCGGCACCAATCTCGAGTTCTACCACTGCGGGTTGGCCATACTGCACGCCGTCAGCCTCGATATGGACGAGGCCCAGGCGGAGGCGGAGAAGGCCGTCGCCGTCAACAGGATGTTCGCCGACTCGTACGCCGTGCTCGCGAGCGTCCGGGTCGTGCGCAGCGTGCTCAAGTCCGGCACCGTGGACAAGGGGGATCTCGAGAAGGCTCTTTCGGACGCGACGACCGCCCTCAAGCTCTCCGGCGGCGACAGCGACGTCCGGTTCAGCCGCGCCACTCTGCTCGCCACCCTCGACCGGAACGAGGAGGCGCTGGAGGAGGCCGAGTACCTGGTCAAGGCGGCGCCTGACAAGCCGCACGCCCTGTTCCTCAGGGCCCGCCTGCGCTGCGCGATGGGCGACGCGAAGGGGTTCCGGGACGACCTGGAAGCCGCGGAGGCGCTCCCCTACGACACTCCGGAGGCCCACTTCGTCGCGGGCGGGGCCGTGTTCCTCCTGATGCAGACCGCAGGCCCCGGCGGCATCACGAAAAAGGACATGGACCGCGCGCTCGGCCACCTCGACGCGATACTCGAGGAGTTCCCTTCCAGGTCCGATGTGAGGGGCGTGCGCGGCCTGATTCTCCTGTTTTCCGGCCGCGTGGCGGAAGCGGCCGACGACTTCACCATGTTCCTCGACCGCCACGGAAACGCGAAAATCGCCCCCGCAGTCCGCGTGATGCGCGATCGCCTGATTGCAGGCAGGAGGCCCGATCTCGACTCGCCCGAAGTCTCTTACCAGACCGCCCGCACGATGCTCGCGGCCGGGAACAGGAAGGAGGCCGCCCGCCGCCTCGAGGAGACGCTCGCGAGGCTCAGGAATCCGGGCCCGGCGTACAAGAAGAGGCCAGCGGACATGAGGCGGTTCATCGAAATCAACACGCGCATCGACCTCGCGGCGCTGCTGTCCGAGGACGCCTCGGCCTCGGAGGACGCGAAGGCGGCTGAGCCGCTCGTCCGAAGGGCAATGGACCTGGTGGACGAGGCCGTGCGCTTCGGATTCCGGGAGTTCCACGTCGTCGACATGCGGAACTCCTTCAGGGCCCTCCGCAACGACCCGGACTTCCGGCGCAAGCGCAAGGAATGGGGCGGAATCAACTGACCCCGACCATAACCCGGACGAGCCGGAACCAAATAAGCAGGGGTCTATAAGCGATATGAACAGGAATGTCTCTCTCCGCCGATTCTAGTGGAGAGGGGCTTGTGACTTTCCAGCGGGTCTTGGAGACTCCGGTTGCCATTGGCGCTTAT
>JBFZBV010000553.1:0-4095 GCA_041308285.1 Planctomycetota bacterium
CTCCTGCAGCGAGAACGGTCCTTCCGCCTTGATTTTCTTCGAGATGGACGGACCGTCTATATATTGCATTATTATGTAGTTCAGGTCGCCCTCGGTGCCGGTGTTGTAGGTCTGGACGACGTTCTGGTGCTCGAGCCTCGCGGCGGTCCTCGCCTCGCGCACGAACCGCTTCCTGGCCGACTCGCTCATCTCTCCGGCGGTCAGTATCTTCACTGCGACGACCTTGTTCAGGGAGACCAGCCTCGCCTTGTACACGGTCCCCATCCCGCCCGCGCCGATGACCGAGTCGATTCTGCACCCGCCGACCTCCCTGCCGATGAGCGGGTCGTATTCCTTCGCGCTCTGGTCCTTGAAGTCCGAGGCGTCCTTGGCCTCCTCCATGTCGTTGCGGCAGTCCTTGCAGGCGACCTTGGCCTCGGCCGTGTCCTTCCTCAGAATCTGGCGCCTTCCGCAGGAGCGGCAGACGTATTCCGCGCGGCTGGTCTCGTCGAGTATTTCCAGGATCTTCTCGCCCGCTATCCTGCCCTCCTTGACGAGGAACCAGTCGATGGACTTGATATTCCCGAGGCTCTGCTCCTTCTCCTGCTCGCGCAGCGCCTTCCAGACGTCGCTGTTCCAGGCGAGGCCCTTTTCCACGACCTTCAGCCCGAAGAGAGCGTTCTCGTAGATCTGCTTGTCTTCGCCCTTCGCCTCCTCCTCGACGTAGGAGGCCAGGAGCTTGCCGAGCTCGTCGTCGCGCATGATTCCCTTGTCCACGAGGAGTTCGGCCAGGGTCATGCCCCCGGTTTCCGCCTGGTCGATGAGGTCGGCGATTTTCTCCGGCGACTGGCTCTTGCGTTCGATAAGGTTCCGTCTGAGGAATTCGATGCTGGATGCCATGTTCGAGCTCGCGAGAAAAAACGGCTTTATAGATATATGTAAATTACTGCGCACTGGCCCCGGAGGGGGCCGCCGACGCGCAGTAAAAAAATCATCTAATATATTCCGCAGCCCGTCCTGTCAAGAGGCGTTTTGAGACCCGGGACGCTCGAAGGTCCCCTGACGAGGCCCGGAACCGGGCCCGGAGAGCCGGCAGCGGGGCTCAGGGCGCCCCGGAGTCCCTGACTCGGATGTGCCCGTTCCTGAGGAGTTTCTTGACCGAGTCCATGACCGGTTCGAACATGCCGGCGGGATCGGCGCCGATAAGGCCGGCGAAGCCGTCTATGCAGCTCCCCAGAGTACCGCCCCGGTCCATGAGCTCGAGAACCTTGACCAGGCCCGCGTCAGCGCTGCCGGCGAAGCCGAAGCCCGATTTCAGCACCAGGGAGGTCGAATCCAGCGCCCACCTGCCTCCCGAGAGCTTCATCTCATGGACGAGCGCGTGCTCGGGGCATGGTTCGAACCGCATCCGCAGGAGGTCCGCGTCAGGCGACTGGGAGAGGAGGTCCTCCGCCAGGCAAATCCTCTCCACCTGTCCGCCGCAGAGCCCCTGCTTCTGCACGTTCCTCTCGATGCGGTCCACCCGGGTCCAGGCCACGCCTCCCGCGCTCCTGTGCAGGACCACGGCGCCGGCCGAAAGCCACCTTATGTCCCTGCGGCGGTAGTAGTCCATCCACTCGCCGAACCTGGCCTCGAACTCCCCGCGGCCCAGGGACTCGCCCGAGTCCCCAATCCACCTGGCTGCGTAGACGGCCGGCTCCTCCGTGTCGAAGCACATGATCCAGCGGCTGACCCCGGGCGATTCCGACCACGACAGCGGCGCTTCGGCCCAGCCTCCGGCCTCCCGGTGCGGCCAGTTGAGCAGGATGACCGCGTATCCGCCGGCCTTGAGCCTCGGGCCCGCGCCCCGGACCACGGCCTCGCTCAGGCTGTCGGATTCCCTGTCCGTCGCGGACCTGAACTCGGACGACCTGTCGGGCGCTATCACGAAGGGGGGGTTGCTCACGATGAGGTCGAAGGTCTCGTCTCCGGCGGGTTCGTACAGGGAACCGGGCTTGAGCTCCACCCCGCGCACGGCGTTCAGATTCATGTTGAGCGCCGCGAAGGAAAGCGCGCGCGGGTTGACGTCGGTGGCTGTGATTCTCTCCGCGTGCGAGGACATGAACAGGCACTGCACGCCGCCTCCCGTGCCGAGGTCGAGCGCGGAGGCGGCGCGCCTCCGGACCGTGAGCCCGGCCAGGTTCAGCGGCGCGGGGCCGGCGCCGAGCACGTGGTCGGGCGCGCAGGGCCTGCCCGTGAGATCGGGGCCGAAGTCGGAGGCCAGGTACCACTCCTCAATGGGGACCAGCAGGGCGCACGACGAGACCAGCCCGCCCTCCACGGTCAGGAGGCCGGCATCGGCGAGGGTTCCCGCGAGACCCGTTCCGAGGATTCGCGAGAGCGCGGCCGATTCGGCCGGCCTGCCGAGAGCGAAGACCCTAATCAGCGCGTCCAGGTCCGGCTCGCAGCCGGACGGAGCGAGGGGGAGTATGCGGCCGAAGGCGGCAAGGCCGCCGAGTCGCCCGATTCTGTCCTTGAGAACGGCCTTGGTGTACCCTTTCGAGCGCAGGACTTCGCGCAGGGGGGCCAAATCCGGCAATCGCGCGGCGTCGAACATGGGGGACATTAGACAACATCGGACGGGGAGGGACAAGGCGTGGCACGAGCGGGGGCGGCCAGGCTCTTGAAATCCGGCGCAGCGCCAGCTATCTTTATTATCCTTTTGCGGGCCCGGCCTGACTTGTGCTTTCGGGCGCGCCGGGCGCCCTGCGGATTGTGGAGACCGACATGGCCGTAATCAACTCCCTGGCGTTCAACAAGACCTGCGGGGCGGTGATAGCCGACGAGGAGTACTGGTTCCTCCGAAGGCGCAAGAGCTACTTCACCGACGCGCTTTTCGACCTCCTCCCCGAGGAGACCGCCCTCGAACTCGGAATGGAGGCCGTCTACGGGGGCGTCGGCTACCCGTCCTTCCACTTCGAGGTCGCTACATCCGCCAGGAGGGAGATAGCCCGCATCTGGTCCGAGTGGAAGGCGAAGGGCGAGAAGGCTCCTCCCTTCGACACCCTGGAGAGGGTGGGCAGGATTGTCGTCGAGGCGACGCAGAAGGTCATACGCAGGCGGATAGACGAGAAGCTCAAGTACTACTACGGGTTCGGAACGGACGACTTCATGAGGGGTTCCTACACGTCGGACGGGAAGAAGATAGAGATTAAGCAGGACAAGGTGAAGAGCTACGCCAAGGCCGCCATCGAGTACACCGAGAAGAGCCCGATGATCAAAACCGTGTTCGACAACGTCGCGATGATCATCGGCTACGACCGCAAGACGGGCGTGAGCCAGTACCACGTGAAGGCGGAGAACTGCGTGCTGTCGCTCGTCGCCGGCCGGTTCGAATCCATAGGCAAGGGCAAGTACGCGTCCGCGATGGTCCTCACGCATTTCCTCGGGAACCAGACCCTCGCCGACAGGATCGGGGGCATCAGCCCGGTCGACGGGATGATTGAGCTCGTTAAGGCCACGATGTGGGCGCACGAGTATTTCCACGAAGCGGGCGGGGGCGTGAACATCACGGTGCTTGACGCGGAGCGCAAGGGGGGCGGCCGGATGGTCAGGACGGTGGCGGACGACGAGTCGAGGCTGGTCATGGAGACGGTGGCGGCCCTCGGAGCCGGGATGATCGGCCGGAAGACGGCCGCGGACCTCGTGGACGGGCTGGCGTTCGGCGGCATGAAGAAGGACGACGCGGAGCGTGTCCTGTTCGGGGCGGCCTCCGACGCGAAGAAGCTCGAATTCCTCCTCCGCGGCTACAAGGTGCAGGACTGGAACGAAGGCGGCTACGGGCTGCCGGCCCCGCGCAGGGCCAAGGCCCGCAGAAATGCGAGAGGTTGACGAGATGACATCCATCAACGCCATGAAGTTCAACAGGAACATGGGCGCATGCATGTCGGACGAGGAGCGGGGCTGGAACGACGAGGGCCTGGTGTCGCTCACGACCGAGAAGATGCGCATCGTGACGGACGACGAAATCGTGTCCGAGCAGAGGACGGCCGCGGTCTACGGCAACACGGGCACGTCCACCGTCGGCGAGGAGCTCAGGACGGCCATCAAGCGCCGGATATCCGAGCTCTACCGGAA
>JBFZBV010000554.1:0-3702 GCA_041308285.1 Planctomycetota bacterium
TCTACGACGCCAGGGCCAGGGAATGGTCGGGCGACGCGGCGGGCGCCGCCTCGGACTTCCTCGACGCGGCATTGTTCGGGCAGGACCTCGCCAGGAACGGGGCCATGGTGCACGCCGAGACGGCGGCGGGGATAGAAATCGACGCTCTCCTCCGGCTCGCCTCTCTGGCCGACAGGGCGGGCATGGGGTCCGGGGACCTCGCGGGCCTCGCGGACGGAATCGAATCCCTCGACCGAAGCAGGCACCCGCTCCAGTCGTGCGCCTCGGTCGAGCTGCTCCTGCTCACGGCCGAGGCGGTCAATCTGGGCGAGCGCGGCAGGTCCGCGGCCTGGAAGTCCCCCCGCAGCCCCGGCCCGGCCGAAATCATGCGCTCCCTGGAGCGGGCGGACGCCGTGTTCCGCGAGTTCTACCGGGCCTGCGAATCCGGCTCCGCGGCGATGCTCTCGGCCTCCGACGCGCTCGACAGGCGGCTCGACGATTTGTCGGACCCCCTGCTCGACGACTGCGGCATCGGCTTCTCCGCAAGGGCCGAGTCCTTCCTGTCCGCCTCGGCGCTGTGCAGGGCGCTGTCGTTCTCGCTCAGGCTCGCGTGCGCCCGGGCCGCTGGCGTCCCGGACCCGCCCGCGCCCGGGGACCCCTTCTCCGGCCGGCCCCTCGTGTGGTCCGCCGAAGGGCGGGGGCTGGTCGTCTACAGCCTCGGGCCCGACGGGAAGGACGGGGGGGGGGAGTCGCCTGCGGAGTGGAGCATGGGGCAGCCCGACCTCGTGCTCAGGTTCGGGAGGCTGCTCGGAGGCAGGGGAGACTAGGGACGCCGCGGGAAGGCGGTTAATCCGGATGCCTGCGCTTCTTCCACCTGTCGTGGACCCAGAGCCACTGCTCGGGGAAGAGCCTAATCCAGCGCTCGATTTCCCGCGTGAACATGGCCGTGTTCGCGGCGACGTCGCTCTTGAAGTCGCCGGTCTTCTCGAGCGCAAGGAGCGGCCCGTAGACAATCCGGGTCCTGTTGTCCGGCTGGACGATGCTCGCGAAAACGAAGACCGGAGCGCCGGTCATCAGCGCCACCGTGGCGGGCCCCGTGTAGGTCGAGGCCGGATGCCCGAAGAAGTCGACCTCCACTCCCTGGCTCGACGGGGCTGACTGGTCCATGAGGAACGCGACCGGCTCGTTGGCGCGGAGGGCCTTGAATATCTTCATGCTCGACTCGGTCACGTCGATGGGCGTTATGCCCTTCTCTATGCGCCTGCTCCTAATCATCGCGTCGATGTGCGGGTTGTGTATCTTCTTCGCCATGACGTAGGCCCTGCCGTGCTTGAGGCTGTGGCCGCCCATGAGCTCCCAGTTGCCGAAGTGCGCGGAAATCGCCACCACCCCCTTGCCCATGGCTTTGGCCCTGGCCAGGTTCTCCTCGCCCTCGAACACGAAGTACCTGTCAACCTCCTCCAGGGTGATGTCCCACGACCTCGCGAGGTCCATCACAATCCTGCCGAGGTGCATGAAGCTCCGCATGCGGATGCCGCGGAGCTCGGCCTCGGTCTTCTCGGATCCCAGGGCGAGCCGCAGGTTCGACATCGCGAGCCTGCGGTGGTGCCGGTCCAGGAGGAGCCAGACGAGCCCCAGGGCGTCGCCGAGCCTGAGCATCGTCTCCCGGGAGTAGAACCGCGCCGCGGCGCTCACGCCGCGGAAGGCGAGGTAGGAGACGTAGTCGAAGAGCCTCGTCCCGAGCGTCCTGGGCCTGCTCATACCCTCTTTATCTGCATCATGTTCGTCCCGCCCGCGACCTTCTGGGAGCCGGAGAGGACTATGATTTTCGTCCCCCTGGCGAGGAGCCCCCTGCGGATCACGAGATCCCCGCCCGCGGCGAGCATCGCGTCGGTGTCGCCGGCGTCCTCGATGAGTTGGGGGAAGACGCCGAAGGCAAGCGTGAGGCGCCCCACGGTGACCGGCGAGGAGGAGAGGGCGATTATGGGGATTGCCGGCCTCATCTTGGAGAGCAGCAGCGCGGTCTTGCCGGAGAGCGTGTACACGACGAAGGCCTGGGCCCTGTACTCGCGGTAGGCGATTGCAGCCGCGTGGGCTATGGAGAGGTCCTCGGAATCGTCGACGTCGTCGTAGACGCCCGCCTCGGTCTGCTCGAAGAAGTCGCTGTTCTCCGCCCTCAGGGCAATCCTCGCCATCATTGAGACGGACTGGACGGGGTGGGCGCCGTGGGCCGTCTCGGCGGAGAGCATCACTGCGTCGGAGCCGTCGAAGATGGCGTTGGCCACGTCCGCGGTCTCCGCCCTCGTCGGCCTCGGCTTCTCAATCATGGACTCGAGCATCTGGGTGGCGGTGATTACAAGCTTCTTGCGGTCGTTGGCGCACCTTATAATCCGCTTCTGGAGCACGGGGACCGATTCGGGGGACATCTCGACGCCCAGGTCGCCGCGGGCCACCATGACCCCGTCGGCCGCGTCGACAATCGCGTCGAGGTTGTCGATTGCCTGCGGCTTCTCAATCTTCGCGACGACCGGCAGGTTCCCGCCCGCGGACTCGAGGAAGCGCCTGCATTCCTCGACGTCCGACGCCTTGCGGACGAACGAGAGGGCGACGTAGTCCGCCCCGCTCTCCACGGCGAACAGGGCGTCCTCGCGGTCCTTCGGCGTCATCGCGGGCGCCTTGACGTCCGCCTCCGGGAGGTTCATGCCCTTCCTCTCCCGGACGAGCCCGCCCTCCTCCACCCTGCACTTCACGTCCGGGCCGTCGACCTCCTCCACCCTGAGCGCGATGAGGCCGTCGTCTATCAGAATCGGCTGGCCCTTCAACACCTCCTCCGCCAGCGGCTCGTAGCCGGTGGCCAGGAGGTCCGGGCCGCCCTCGAAGTCGCCGTAGCGTATCGTGACCAGTGATCCCGTCTCCAGCCGGACAGGCCGGCCGCCCTTGAGCCTGCCCGTGCGGATTTTCGGCCCCTGGAGGTCGAAAAGCACGCCCACGCGCCGGCCGAGTCCGTCCGCCGCCGCCCTGAGCTTCGCGAGCCTTTCCGAGTGCTCGCCGTGGCTGCCGTGCGACAGGTTGAACCTGGCAACGTCCACGCCGGCGGCCAGCACCTCCCTCATCACGGTGGGGTCGTCGCAGGCAGGGCCCATGGTAGCGACGATCTTGGTCTTCCTCTGCAGCGCCGCTATCTTCGGAAGCTCCTCACTCGGGGGCGCTTTCGCCGCCAGTATCCTCGTCCTCCTCGTCCTCGTCTCCATCTTCCTCTCCTTCGGCCACGGGCTCCGGCTCCCCGTCCGCCGGGACCGCGTCCTCGGACTCGAGGTCCCCCGCGTCGAACCGGTCGTCGTACTCCGAGAACACGATCGTCTTGCCGAGCTTGCCCAGCGCGTCCTTGAGAATCTCTATCGCCCTGTCGTTCCTGCCCGTCTGGCAGAGAAGGCCCGCGAACTCGAAGATGAGCCAGGCCTCGTAGACGTTGTCCTCCTTGTAGAGGTCCATCGCCTCGGTGAAGTACTCCTCGGCCAGGCCGTAGAGGCCCGCGTTCTTGGCCACTATAGCTGCGTTCGTCAGGAACCCGCCGAGCTGCTTCTTCTGGCCGGCGCCGCCGAGCATCAGGACGAGCTTGTCCGTGTGCTCGCCCATCCTGTCCCCGTGCACGGCCGACAGCGCCTCGGCAGCCCTGCCGAAGAGCCGCTTCGCCTGCTGCTTCTCGGTCGACGAGACGATGTG
>JBFZBV010000555.1:0-3817 GCA_041308285.1 Planctomycetota bacterium
CAGGTTTTCATGTTCACCTCCTTGATGGACGGCCCCCAACGGCTGTCCTCGCCATATAGGGACAGCCGATGGGGGCCGGGATGGAGGTGAACATGCGGGCATTCCAGGGCGAGGTTCGAGACTTGCGGCTCGTGCACGGGCCGTGCCCGAGGAACGAGGGCGCGGCGCGTGCCGAGCCAAATCAACGATGCCGCGCGCGACTCTTCATCGCCGCCGGGGGCATCAGGGTCACTTCGAAAGAATATCATCGCATGAATTGAAAAGACATTTCGCGTTTTCACGCGCGCGGCGCGTGGTATAACCCGGACGAGTCCGAAGTCCCTGGTTCCGGCTCGTCCGGGTTATGCGTTTACAAAGGGCGGCACAGGGGGTAAATTCGGGATCCAAAGCCGGGGGGGAAAGCCGCCGCGTTTCAGGAAAACATGCCGTGCTTGAGGCGGGCAATCCGCGGGTAAGGCAGCAGCCGAAGACAGTCGCAATAACCGCCATGGGCGCAGTCTCCCCGGCAGGCGACGGCGTGCCCGCCTTCTGGGAATCGATTGCAGCCGGACGCGACCTGATTCGCGGAATCCGCGTTTTCGATCCGTCGCCCTACGACTGCAGGAAAGCCGCCGTCCACCCCGGACCGGTCCGGACGGGGCCGCGGGCCTTCATGGATGCGGCTCTGAAGGAGGCCCTGGACGCAGCCCCACTCCCTTCCGGCCCGGTGGGCATCAGCCTCGGCACCACCCTGGGCGGCGCTGCCTTCCTCGAAGGCGCGATTGCAGGCGGTGGCGGGCTGGATTCGGACCTGGCAAGGGTGCCCTACCACGCGCTCACAGACCATTATGCCGGACTCCTGGGCGTGACGCTTCCGCCTGCGACGCTTTCCGGCGCATGCGCTTCTTCCCTCATCGCGATTGGCCTGGGTTTCCTCTGGATTAGATCGGGCAAGGCGCGCGCGGTGGTTTCGGGCGGATACGATTTCTTCTGCGAGTTCGTCCACTCGGGTTTCTCCGCCCTCAAGGCCCTGACGGCGGAATCCGTCAGGCCTTTCGACCGGCGCAGGAGCGGAATCGTCCTCGGCGAAGGGGCGGGGATTCTCCTGCTCGAGGACGAGGAATCCGCCCTTTCCGCAAGAAGGAGACCCCTCGCGCGGATTACCGGCTTCTCCTGCGTGTCCGACGCGAACCACATCACAGGCCCGCACCCGAACGGCGAGGGCCTCTTCAGGAGCATCGTGTCCGCCGCGGCGATGGCCGGTGCCGGACCGGCGGATTTCGACTACGTGATGGCCCACGGCACGGCTACGGTCTACAACGACAGGATGGAATCCATCGCGCTCTCGAGGTTCTTCGGGAGCGGGGTGCCGCCGTCGTCGAGCATCAAGTCCATGGTGGGCCACACGCTCGGGGCCGCCGGCGCCCTCGAATCGATCACGGCCGTCATGGCGATCCGCGAGGGAATCGCTCCGCCTACAATCAATTTCTCCGAGCCCGACCCCGAGTGCGTGCAGGACCCCGTGCCGGGAAAAAGCAGGAGCATGAGGATTGACAGGGTGCTCAAGACCTCGTCCGGATTCGGGGGGCAGAACTGCGCGGTCGTCTTCGAGAGGTGCCGGGATGAGTGAGGGAATCGGCATCGCATCCGCATCCCTTCTGCTCGGCGGCATCGTCCGGTCGACCCGGGCGTCGTGGGAGGCGCGGCTCGAGGACCTCGAAGCGGAACTGAGGAGCGGGAGAAGCATGGACAGAATCTCGAGGATTGCCTGCGCCGCGGCGCGCGGAGCCCTCGAACAGGTCGAGCCCCGCCTGCTTCCTGCGATGGGCGTGTTCTTCGGGTCAGGATACGGGACGTACGCATCCAACCTCGACCATTTCGAGCACGTCAGGAAAAGGGAGCCTTCCAGCCCGGCGGTCTTCTCCTGGACCCAGCCCAACATCCCCGCTGCGTGGATTTCCATCGCCTACGGGCTGGGCGGCGAAATACTCGCCAGGTCGGACGGCTGCATGGCCGGATCAAAGGCGGTGGAATCCGGCATCGAGTTCATCGGCGCCGGGCTCTCGGCCATGGTCCTGGCCGGGTCCGTGTCTACCTGTGATCCGCGGGTGGTGTCGGGCCTCGGGAGAGCGCTCGGCGCCGGCTACCGGGCCGCGGCGGCCGAAGGAGGCGGGTTCGCCGTGCTGGGCGGGCCCGGGCCGCACGCGGCGCGCCTGGCGAAGACCGCGTTCGTGAGGCATGCCAGGGGGAAGGGATGGGCCGAATGCGCCATGGAGGCGGGTTTTCCCGCGAGACCGGATTTGCTGGTGACCGCGAGACCGGGAATGGCCTCGGACCTCGGGCGGATTGAGCCCGGCGGACGGTTCGACCTGGGCGGGGAGTACGGGGATCTGATGGAGGCCGCAGGCCCGGCGGCGCTGTCCGCGGCGGCCATCGCGGCGGCGGGCGGCGCCCTGCCGGGGAAGCGGACGGATGCGCGGCCCGGAACCGTCCTCGCGGCGGACTGCGACTACTGCCGGAGCGAGACGGCGCTGTTCCTTGTCGTCGGCCGCCCGGAGGGCGGATGCGCCGCGGGAAAGGCGGGACGGCCCGCGTGAGGAAGACGGATGAGGATTGACTTGTCTTTGGTTGTTCTGGCCTGGGTGTTCCTGACCGGACTCGTCTTCGGCAGCTTCCTCAACGTGGTCGTCCTCAGAATGCCCCTCAAGGGCATGTCCATAGTCAGGCCGGGGTCCCACTGCACTTCGTGCGGCGGCAGGATAAGGTGGTTCGACAACCTGCCTCTGCTGAGCTTCCTTGTCCTCCGCGGCAGATGCCGTCATTGCGGATGCGCCATATCCATCCGATACCCGCTGGTCGAGGCCGCCACAGCCGGAGGCTTCCTGTTCGCTTTCGCGCTCGAGCTCTGGAACGGCGGGGGAGCCGGGCTCAGGCTGGACGCGGATTCGTGGGCAAGGGCCCTGACCGGATCCGCGCTCTTCTTCTGCCTGCTCGCCGTGAGCCTGGTGGACATTGATCGCAGGGTGATACCCGACCAGATAACCCTGCCTGCCGTGCCGGTCGGGGTGGCGCTGGCCGCGGTTTTCCCCGCGGCTTTCCCGGGCCCAATCTGCCTCGGCGGCGCGGGATGGATAGACGGGGCCTTCAACTCGCTCGCGGGGGCGTCCGCCGGCGCGGCGGTAGTGTACGGGCTCGGGAGAGTATTCAAGGCCATTCTGAACAAGGAGGCCATGGGATTCGGCGACGTGAAGCTCCTCGGCATGGTCGGGGCGTTCACGGCCCTGGACGGAGCCTTCATGTCGCTCGTGCTGGCCTCGATTGCAGGCTCCGCGGCCGGAACGGTCTACTACATCGTCAAGCGCGACAGGTACATCCCCTTCGGGCCGTTCCTCGCCATCGGAGGAATGTCGGCGTTCTGGTTCAAGCCGGAAATCTCCCACTTCCTGTTCAAGACCTATCCCGCCTGGCTCGCAGGCCTGCTCTGACGGCGCCAGTCCGGAATCTTCGGGCGGCGGGCGACCTGATTCCCCTGGATGTATCGTCGGTCGTTTTCACCAGGGGACTTGCTATCCCGTACTCGTGCTTTCATGCCGCGTATTCGTTCCCGTCCACGTTTTCGTACACGTACACGACTTGCATGGAACGAGAAGGCGCCGGAGAAGCCCGGATGAGCGAGGGGAAGCGAAGATCGGAATCGGGAGACCGCAGTTCATCCAAGCACCGTATTCCAGTCATAACGCAAAGACCCCGCCGCAGTCATGGGCCGGGGATTTGGACTGCGGCAGGGCCTTTGCATTCGACGTGCCGCTTTATCGTCCCTCCGGCCCATGCCTTGATT
>JBFZBV010000556.1:0-3346 GCA_041308285.1 Planctomycetota bacterium
TCGTGGCATCGGGGTGGGTTTCCGCCCGGTTCTCGCCCAGACAGTCAAATAGCCGAATCTCGCCATGCTTATCAAAGATATGCCGCCGTTGCTTCCCGCCTAACCCCCGCGTTAGCGCCTCGTTTCGATAACCCATGTCCTAGCCTAATGTTCTGAATCGCCGGATTTGTATTGAATATGCGATTAGCAATGTATAGAAGTGACGGCTCTTGAAAATCGAGGTTTTTAAAAGAGAGGATGTCATGCACTCCAGAATTGCTTCCTTCCTCGCGGTGCTCATGGCTTTCGGGTTTTTCTGCATGGGTTGCAGGCACGCCGAGATTGTGGCGCCGCCTCCGGCCGGGCCCGCCCACAAATCCGATTTCATCCACAAGACAGGGGTCGAATGGCCGCTCGTCAAGGCGAAAATCCCCCTCCCTACCTACCGCAAGGGCGAGTGGGTCGAATTCGAGCCGGTTCCCCAGCAGTCTCCGTGCTGGTCAGGATGGCTCATGCACTTCTGGCAGCTCGAAACCATGCCTGCCGGCGGTGTCTGGGAGGGGCGTGTCCGACTGCTTCCGGAAAACGGAGCCTCGGTCAACGACCATTTGAGCGCCAGGTTCTTCACACCCGGCAAATGGGGCTTCCGCCTGTTCCTCCAGGATGTTCCCAAGCTCAGCTGCCCCAAGTGCAAAGAAACCCCGCCGAGCCAGAGCTACTGCCCGGGGACGAAGTTCCCCTGCCCGAGATGCAAGTCGGAAATCCAGGTGCCTGCCTTCGATGTGAAGAATTTCAAGACCGTCGGGTCGGAGCTGAAGGAAATCATCATCACTGACTTGAGGCCCAGGCGGTTCGTCTACGGGGACCCCTCCCGCGGCGACGACCTCCCCATCGTCTCGACGTTCCCGGAAGGAGGGTGGGCTTACGTAGGCGAGCGCCTCCAGGTCTCCCTCTTCGGCCTCCGAATGCACCTCGACACCGGCAACGAGGGCTTCTTCCCTGCCGAACGCGTCATCAGGAAAGTCGTGGTGGATTTCGGCGACGGGACGAAGACGGAGGAGTACGAGAATGCGTCAGCGACCGAGGAGATTTCGCATCGGCTTCTAGACCACGTTTATCTCGAGAACGGCGAATACACCATAAAGGCTGACGTTACGGACAGCAAGGGCGAGTCATGGACCTTCACCCGCCAGTTCCTCGCGGTGAACAAGCCGACAAGCGGGATGGACAGGCTCACGGGCAAGATAGTGGAAGAGCTGATGGCCGGCGCGATAGCAAAGGACCTCGTCGGAAAGAACATCATCATATACAACCTCGAGAACCTCGAGACCTACAGCGACGACAACGAATTCCACCCGCTCGAGGACCAGCTGGTCATGCAGCTCCACGAACGGGGGGTCCGGGTGCTGGAAAGGGACCAGGACCTTCTCAAACGCTGGGTCCCGGAAGTGCTCGGCGTCATGCCCAACACTTTCTCGCTGGACATGCGGATGTGCAGGCCCGACGAATGGGCCCAGCTCCGCGAAAGCTTCCAGGTCGAAGCCGCACGGCCCGATTTGCTTTTTGCCTATCGCATTGTCGAACTCAACGAAAGGCTCGAGCCTCACCGCAAGTTCGACCCGGCCAAGAACCGCATGGTTTCGGAGCTCGAGCTGACCGCCGGCGAGGCGAAGAGAGGCGAGTCCGACGAAGGCACGGTGCAGGTCCTGAGAGCCATGAAGCGCGCCAGGGTGCTCAAGCTTTACATCCGCGTGGTCGACGGACGAAAGGGAGCCGAATCCACGGCCGTCCTCTATACGGGGATACTGAGCGGCGCCGCGGAGGATTTCGTGATTGTGTCCGACGAGGATGCCGGGTCTGTCGGCATCGGCGCGACGAGCATAAGGGACTGCCCGTCGTGCAAGGCGGCGAACGACATCGGCAAAGCCCGGCCCGGGCAGCGCGTCCGCTGCTTCAAGTGCGGGAACGTGTTCGAAGTCATCGGAGAGACGAAATAATCAAGGATGCAATCCATGGATGCTCCAGTGCGTGTCGCCCCTCGGGTGCGGAGGAAATCCGGGCCTAAGGCATTTCTGGCGCTGTTCGCCGCGCTTCTCGTTCTGCTGGCGGTCCAGGGATGCTCGAGCTACGACGTCTGGTTCAAGTCCGAACCGCAAGGCGCGAAGGTCTTCGTCAACGACAAATACGTGGGGACGACGCCCTGTGCTTTGAGGTCGAACGTCGAACCCCTGGGCACTTCCGTCTTCGGCAGGAAATACAAAATAGTCCTCGCCAAGGAAGGATACGAGCGGTTCGAAGGCGAGTTGGGATCGAAAGCGCTGTGGGGGAATCTGTTTTGGGCTACTCTTGGAGGCGTACTTCTCGGTCTTACAGGGGCCTCTGGGGGCGGGTCCGTTCTATTCATATTGGAATTTTTATCGATTCTGTGTTTCGATATGACAACGATTCTGACGGGCAACATGGCCGGTCCGGAAGAGGCATTCTTCGCTAAGCTCACACCGGAAGTCAAGCCCCCCGAAATGCCGCCCGAAAAGCCGCACGAAGTCTTCCCGGGCAAGCCGCTCGTCACTTTGAACGGGCGCTCCATAGCCGAAAGCGTCGTGCCGGGAACCAGGCCTGAAATGCTCCCCGCGGGCGGGCACGACGTGTTCTCGCGCGCGCGGAAGGGACGGATAATCAACGGCTCTAAGCCGGTCGTCCTTGAATACAGCATGTCCCCGACCGGGCTGGTCGACAAGCTCGCCTTGGATGGCGCGTTGATTTCCAACAGGATGAATTTCTTCCTGTATAGTCCCGAATGGAAGGGGATAATGACCGGCCTGCATCAGGCGAACGAGACGACCGCGCAGACTCAGCCTGGCCCGGGCTTGGAGCAGCGCGAATGCACGTGCCTGATGGACAATGAACCTGTGCTGTCGACCAAAGTGAAGATTAAGAGGACCGGCAGGCAGATTTCGGTCCAATATGATTTCTGCCCCCTGAAGGACATTCCCGTCGCTGCCGCGGCCGTGCATCTCGCCCTGCCGATTGATTCCTTCAAGACCAGGAACTGGACCTACATAGACAACAACGGACTCAAATCCGGGGAATTCCCTCCGGAACTGCTTCAGAACCACATGCTGGTCGATTATACACGCAGCGGCGAGGGATTCGCATGGGAGCTTCCCGTCGAAGGGCAGGCCCTCATGGTCTGCCCCGATTTCGACAACGTCCATTCGATAGCCGTGTTCGACGATCGCAAACACAACGTCCAGTCATACCAGGTAATCCTCTTATCGACGTTCAACCAGACCCTCAAGCGGGGGACGACATACACAATCTCCTTCAAGATCAAGTGCGTTCCTGCTTCGTACGCGGAGGGAATCCG
>JBFZBV010000557.1:0-5104 GCA_041308285.1 Planctomycetota bacterium
GCCCTCGCGAACCAGGGTTTCGAGGTCCACCTCGTGGAAAAGGACCCGGAACTCGGGGGGGTGGCGAGGAGGCTCCGCTACACGCTCGAAGGGATGGACGTGCAGGAGCATCTGCGGAAGCTCGTCCGCGAGGTCTACAGGCATCCTTTGATTCACGTGCTCCATCAGGCGGCGATAGCGGACGTCGCCGGCTACGTGGGGAATTTCACGACCACGGTGTCGTCCGAAGGATCGGTCAGGAAGATCCATCACGGCGCCGCTGTCATCGCGACCGGCGCGGACGAGTACAAGCCCGCCGAATACCTCTACGGCCAGGACGAAAGGGTGATGACCCAGCTCGAGCTGGAGGAGCGCATAGCGGCGGGGGACAAGAGGATTGCCTCGGCCCGGAGCGTCGTGATGATCCAGTGCGTGGGGTGCAGGCAGGAGGGCAGGAACTACTGCGCCCGCGTGTGCTGCAGCCAGGCGATTAAGAACGCGCTGAAACTCAAGGGGATTGACCCGGGAATGGAAGTCTACATCCTGTTCCGGGACATGAGGACGTACGGGTTCAGGGAGGATTACTACCGGGAGGCCGCGGACAGGGACGTGAAGTTCGTCCGCTTCGAGCCCGGCGGCATGCCGGAAGCCGGGGCGGCCGTGAGCGACGAGGGGAAGCCCGTCCTGCGGGTCGGCGTGCCGGACCCAATCCTCGGGAAGAAGCTCGAACTCGACGCCGACCTCCTCGTCCTGTCCGCCGCGGTCGTCCCTTCCGCGGGATCCTCCGAGGTCGCCAGGCTGTTCAAGGTCGCGATGAACCCGGACGGCTTCTTCCAGGAAGCGCACGTGAAGCTCCGGCCCGTGGACTTCGCGGCCGACGGCGTATTCCTCTGCGGGACCGCGCATTACCCCAAGCACCTGTCCGAGACGATTGCCCAGGCCTGCGGCGCCGCGGGCCGGGCGGTGCGCCTGCTCTCGCAGGACACCGTCGCGGCGTCCGGATCCGTGTGCGAGGTGCACGAGGACGATTGCGTGTCCTGCGGGGCGTGCGTCACGGCCTGCGCGTACGGCGCCATAGAGTTCGCCGACACGCCCAAGGGCAGGAAGGCCAGGGTCAACCCCGTCCTCTGCAAGGGCGACGGCGTGTGCAACGCGAAATGCCCGGTGAACGCCATCGTGCTCAAGCATTTCACGGACGCGGAGGTATTCGACCAGATCGACGCGGCCCTGTCGGAAACCTGGGGGGACCCCGGCCGGAAGACCGGGTCCTGAAACAGTGGAGAGAAGTCAGGAATGAGTGCGGGATTCGAGTTCAGGCCGAGAATCCTCGGCTTCCTGTGCAACTGGTGAGCCTACTCGGCCGCGGACCTGGCTGGCGTGTCCAGACAGCAGTATGCGCCCGAGATTAAGGTCATCCGCGTGATGTGCACCGGCAGGGTGGACCTCGCGTTCGTGCTCCGGGCCTTCAGCGACGGGGCGGACGGGGTGTTCATCGGCGGCTGCTGGCCGGGCGAATGCCACTACGTCACGCAGGGGAACTACGACGCGCTGGGGAACGTGCACCTGTGCAGGAGGCTTCTGAAGCACATCGGGGTGAATCCCGGAAGGCTGAGGCTCGAATGGATCTCCGCGGCCCAGGGAATCAGGTTCGCCGAGGTGGTGAACGACTTCGCAGCCAAGCTCCGGGCGCTCGGCCCCCTCGGCAGGGGGGAAGGGATTGACGAGCATGCGCTCGAGCTCAAGCTCAAGGCCGTCAACAGGCTCGTCCCCTACATCAAGCTCGTGGAAAGGGAGAGGCTCAGGCTGCCCGTCAAATCGGAGGAGGCGTACGCGCAGTTCTACGCCAGCGAGGAGACAGGGAGGCTCTTCGACGAGCTCATAGGGGACAAGCTCGCGATGAGCCAGATTCTGCTGCTCCTCGGGGAAAAGCCGCTCACGACGCGGGAAATCTCCGAGGCGCTGAACCTCAGCTCTTCCGAGGTGTCGAGGCACATGACCCGCTCGTCGATGCACGGGATGGTCAGGTACGACTCGGGAATGAACCGCTACGCCCTGGCCTGCCCCCCCCTCCGGGGCGGGCCGGGGGCCGTTCGGCCGGGATGATTGGGAAAGGCGGACATGGACATCGGGAGGATAGATCAGATTGTGGACCGGCACCATGCCGAGGCCGGCTCGCTCATACAGGTGCTTCTGGACATCCAGGGCGAGAACCGCTGGCTGCCCCGTGAGGCGCTGGACCGGGTCGCCGAGAGGCTGAACGTCCCGGCGAGCCGGGTCAGGCACATCGTCACGTTCTACAAGGCGTTCAGCCTGGTCCCGCGGGGGCGGCACGAGGTGCACGTCTGCCTGGGCACCGCCTGCCACGTCCGCGGAGCCGCGCGCGTCCTCGACGCGGCCCAGAACGCGACCGGCGTGAAGCCCGGCGAGACCGATCTCGGGCTCGAGTTCAGCCTGGAGACCGTCAACTGCCTGGGCTGCTGCGCCCTGGGTCCGGTGGTCGAAATCGACGGCAGGGTCCACGGCAGGATGACGCCCGCCGCCGCGGCCGAAGTGCTCAAGGCCATGGACAGGTGAGATTATGGCGCGATTGAAATCATTCGGCGACCTGGACCGGTTCAGGCGCGGGCTCCTCTCGAGGCGCGACCCCTCCAGGCAGTGCGTCTCGATTTGCGCTGGCACCGGCTGCCTCGCCTCCGGCGCCGCGGAGGTCATCGCGGCCTTCAAGGAGGAAATCCCGAAACAGGGGCTCGGGGCGTCCGTCGACACCAGGGGAGCCGGCTGCCCGGGCTTCTGCGAAAGGGGGCCGGTCGTCGTCGTGTACCCCGAGGAGATCTGCTACCTCAAGGTGACCCCGCAGGACGTCCCGGAAATCGTGTCGCAGACGCTGAAGCAGAAGAAGGTCGTCGACCGCCTCGTGTACGCCGACCCCGCCACGGGCGAGAAGGCCGTCCGCGAGTCCGACATCCCCTTCTACAGGAACCAGACGCGGAACGTGCTCTGCAGCAGCATAAGGATCGATTCCAAGAGCATCGACGACTACATCGCGATAGGCGGGTACGCGGCCCTGGCCAAGGCCCTGTCCGAAATGACCGGCGACGGGGTGCTGGAGGAGATTAAGAAATCCAATCTCAGGGGCCGGGGCGGAGCGGGGTTCCCGACCGGCGTGAAATGGGAAGGGTCGCGCAACGCCCCGGATCCGGTCAAGTACGTGATAGTCAATGCGGACGAGGGCGACCCCGGCGCGTTCATGGACCGGGCCGTCCTCGAGGGCAACCCGCACTCCGTGCTCGAGGGGCTCATCATCGGAGCCTGGGTCGTCGGGACGCACGAGGGATAAGTCTACGTCCGCCAGGAATACCCGCTCGCCGTGGAGAACGTGAACCTCGCCATCCGGCAGGCGGAGGAGTACGGGCTCCTTGGGAAGGACATCCTCGGATCGGGGTTCGATTTCGCGGTGAAGGTGCACAAAGGCGCAGGCGCGTTCGTCTGCGGCGAGTCCACGGCCCTGATGACGGCCCTGGAGGGCAGGCCCGGCGAGCCCCGGCCCAAGTACGTCAGGTCCAACATCAAGGGCCTCTGGAACAGGCCCAGCGTCCTGAACAACGTGGAGACGTGGGCGAACGTGCCGCTGATTGTCAGCAACGGAGCGGACTGGTTCGCGCGGCTCGGGAACGCGACGAGCAAGGGCACGAAAATCTTCTCCCTTGTCGGCAAGATTACCAACACCGGCCTCGTGGAAGTCCCCATGGGCATCACCCTGCGAGACATCGTCTACAAAATCGGCGGCGGGATTCCGGGCGGCAAGAAGTTCAAGGCGGTGCAGACCGGCGGGCCGTCGGGCGGGTGCATCCCGGAGGAGCTGCTGGATCTCGAGGTGGGCTACGACGAGCTCGCCAAGGCCGGCTCCATGATGGGATCCGGCGGGATGATTGTCATGGACGAGGACACATGCATGGTGGACGTCGCCAGGTACTTCATCCACTTCCTCACCGAGGAGTCCTGCGGCAAATGCGTGCCGTGCCGCGAGGGCCTGAGGCAGATGCACTGCATTCTCGCGGGAATCACCGGGGGGAAGGGCAGGGAAGGCGACATCGAGACGCTGGAGGAGCTGTCCGAGGCGGCTGTCGAGGCCTCCCTGTGCGCGCTGGGGAAGAGCGCCCCCAACCCGTTCCTGAGCACGCTGAGATACTTCAGGCCCGAGTACGAGGCCCACATCAGGGAGAAGCGGTGCCCCGCGCTGTCCTGCAAGGCCCTTATTGCATACCACATAGACCCGGCCGCGTGCCGGGCCTGCGGGGCCTGCCTCAAGAACTGCCCGGCCGGAGCCATAGACGGCGGGAAGAACAGGATTCACGTCGTGGACCAGGCGAAATGCACGAGATGCGGGACCTGCCTCGAAGTCTGCCCCCCGCGCTACGCCGCGGTGAGGAAGACGTCCGGAGCGCCGGTGCCTCCTCCGCCCCCGGAGGATCAGAGGACCATCGAAAGAAAGCGGAAGGAATGATGAGCGCAATCCGTCTGCAAATCGACGGCAAGGCGGTCGAGGCCGGAGAAGGGTCAACCGTGCTGGAGGCCGCCCGCGGCGCCGGGATCCATATCCCCACGCTCTGCTGGAACGAGAAGCTCGAGCCCTTCGGGGGATGCCGCATGTGCCTGGTCGAGGTGGAAGCCCGGGGAAGGAAGAGCCTCGTGGTCTCCTGCGTGTACCCGGCCGAGGACGGCCTGGTGGTCAGGACCCGGACCGAAAAGGTGGACCGCATCCGCAAGACCATCCTCGAGATGCTCCTGGCCCATGCGCCGGATTCGCCCGCGCTGAAGGAGATGGCGAAGGAGTACGGGGCCGACCGCGACCGCTTCGGGAAGGAGGCCTCCTTCTGCATCCATTGCGGGCTGTGCGTCCGCTACTGCGCGGAGGTCAAGAAGAAGAACGCCGTCGGGTTCATAGACCGCGGGATAAGGAGGGAAATAAGCTTCGTGCCGGAAATCGCCGCGAAGGAGTGCGCGGACTGCAAGGAGTGCTTCCCGCTCTGCCCCACGTCGTATCTCCAGGCCGCCTACGTCCTGGCCGGCGCCCTGTCGTTCCCCGATTCCTGTCGCGGGCCGTCCCGGGCGCCGCGCACCTCCG
>JBFZBV010000558.1:0-3346 GCA_041308285.1 Planctomycetota bacterium
TCCTCGTCGATGAAGTACCTGATTATCTCGATTTGGTCGGCCCCGCCCGCGCCGAAGTAAGCGCGCACGTGGTCCTCGTCCATCCACGTCTCGCTCAAGAGGCGGTCCGCGTCGATGACGAACGTGAAGATGGTCGGCAGGCCCTCGGCGGGGATGACGATGTAGCTCCGCCACGGCACGAAAGCGTCCACGATGAAGCTCATGGTGCGAATGCGGGAGCCGAGGTAGACGTCGATGTCCCGCTCGTGCATAAGGGCCTGAATGTCCGCGATGCGCATCTCTACGACGACCGCGTACCTGTCGCTTTTGTCGGAACCCATACCCGTCACCTCTCTTGTCTAGAAGTCGGTGGGAATCGTAGCCAGGACCTTGTTGAGCTTGTCGACCAGCGGGGCGAGCCTCAGCGCCTTGGCCATGTTGCCGCGAAGCGTCAGCTTTCGCGAGGTGAGCGCCTTGACGGCGCCCAGCTCGGCGCGCGTGATCTTCGCGAAGGTCTCGTAGTCGGCGATTATCTTGAACTCTCCCTTGGGGCCCTCGCCCTCGCCAGTCTCGAACCGGGTGAGAACCCCGTCTTTGAACTCGACGAAGAAGAACTTGTCGACTCCGTCCGGGCAGTTCTTGTACTGGTTCGACATCGAGCTGGACACGTGGTGAAGCTTCTCCGGTGTGAGCACCTCGGACGCACGTTTCTGTCCCTCCTCGGCCCACTCTGGACTCAGGTACGCGAAGTTGGCCATCGGATCCTCCTTTTCTAAAACGATCCGTATAACATAAGTATATTATCCCCGAGTTCGGAACGCCGGGCGACAAAAGGTGCAACAAAGGGGTCTGCAGGCTGTTGCATGAATCCTACTAATTCTACTCACTTTCCCGAAGGGATTCCGCTTGTATTGCTTGAACTACTACAGGACAGGCGGGATCTATCAGGGGGAATGATGGGCCACAACTTCATGAGGAGCAACCCAGACCAGGACTTTCTCCTTCCGGTGAGCACGAGGGACTGGGTGGGCGAAGACCACGCGGTGAGGTTCGTGCAGAGGATCGTCGACAGGATGGGCCTGGAGCACTTGAAGCTCAGGTACCGCAGCGACGGCAAGGGCGGCGCGGCCTTCGAGCCGGCCATGATGATGAAGCTGCTCATCTCCTGCTACATCATCGGCCTGCGCTCCACCAGGAAGATGGAGGAGGCCTGCCGTTACGACCTACGGCTGCGCCTCATCTGCGGGGAGCACGTCCCGGACCACTCGACAATCTCACGCTTCAGGAAGAACAACCTGGCCGAGCTCGAGATCCTGTTCCTGGAGAGCCTGAGGCTCTGCAATGAGGCCAACCTGGTCAAGCCCGCATTCCTGGCCGTGGACGGGAGCAAGATAAGCGCGAACGCCTCCAAGAAGAAGAACAGAAGCTTCGACGAGCTCGCGGCCAGAAGACATATCAGGCGCTACCTCGAGGAGTGCGACGAGATAGACGCGGCCGAGGACGAGATCTACGGGGATGCAGGTTATCCCGACGGCATGCCCGAGGAGCTGTCTACCGAGGAGAAGCAGGAGGCCTTCCTGGACGAAGCGTTCTCCAGGATGAAGGCCGAGCAGGAGCAGGCCGCTGAAGAGCAGCGCAAGAAGATCGCGAAGAGAGAGGAGCAGGAGAAAAAAGCTGGCAGGAAGAAGCCCGGGAACAAGCCCAAGTCCCCAGAGCGCGTAGCAGAAGAGCTCGCGCACAAACAGCGGGTGAACACAACCGACCCGGACAGCCGGATGATGAAGGGCGCCAAGGGCTTCGAGCAGGCCTACAACATGCAACTCGCCGTGACGGCGGAGCAGATCATCACGGCAATCGAGGTTTCAAGCGACGAGGTCGACTACGAACTCCTCCACCCCATTGTGGAAAAGACACGGAAGAACCTGAAGGCGGTCGGCGTGAAGGGAAGGGTCGGCACGACGGTGGCCGACGCCGGGTACGCTACCAGGAGGAATTTCGAGAAGGCCGAGGCCGACCAGGTGGCTTTCTACATATCCACTCACAAGGACAGGAACCTCGCCAAGATCCTGAAGGACTCACCCGTAGCCACCGGGGCTGTCCCCGAAGGCCTCACACCCGCACAGAGAATGGGGCACAGGATCAGAACAAGAAGAGGTCGAAAGATGATGGCCAAACGGGGCCAGACCGTAGAGGCCGTCTTCGGCCAGTTGAAGTTCACTAAAGGCTTCAACAGGTTCATGATGAGGGGTAGAGATGCCTGCAAGGCAGAAGCGTTCCTGTTCGCAGCGGTCCACAACTTAGGGAAGTTGGCCAGATTCGAGGCCGCGGCGACCGGTTGACCGGGAAACGTAATGAAATCCCCTACGCGAAACCCGAAATGCCGATCATCAGTTGGAAATCCTGATAGAGTCAAGGCTGCAGGTAGTCTCCGTGCAACAGCCTGCAGACCCCTTTGTTGCACCAAGGAGTGATCGTGCGAAGTGAAGCGATAAAGAAGGGGCGCGAAAGGGCGGGGCACCGCTCGCTCCTGAGAGCTGTGGGGCTCGACGAGAGCGATATCGAGCGGCCGCTCATCGCCGTCGCCGGCTCCGCGAACCAGATAGTCCCGGGCCACATCCACCTCGACGCGGTCAACGACGCCGTATGCGAGGGAATACGTGAGGCCGGCGGCACGCCGCTGCTCTTCAACACGATCGCCGTCTGCGACGGCATAACGATGGGCCACGAGGGCATGAAGTACTCCCTGCCCTCCCGGGAGATAATAAGCTACACGGTCGAGATAATGGTCCAGGCGCACTCGCTGGACGGCGTGGTGGTCGTTCCCAACTGCGACAAGGTCATCCCCGGCATGCTCATGGCGGTCGCACGGATGGACGTGCCCGCCGCGATGGTGAGCGGCGGCCCGATGCTCGCGGGAAAACACGGGGAGAGGACGCTCGACCTGATCCAGGTCATGGAGGCCTCGGCAACTGAGGACGTTACCGACGAGGAGCTCGCGGCTTTTGAAGCGGCCGCCTGCCCCGGCGCCGGCTGCTGCTCGGGTCTCTTCACCGCCAACAGCATGAACTGCTTATCGGAAGCCCTGGGGATCGCCCTCCCCGGAAACGGGACAACCCCCGCGCTCGACCCCGACCGGCTTCGCCTCGCGAGGGAGACCGGCGCGGCCGCGGTCCGGCTGGTCCTCGACGACGTTAAGCCTTCGAGCATACTGACAGTCGGCGCGTTCCACAACGCGGTGGCGCTCGACATGGCCATCGGCGGCTCGACAAACTCGCTGCTGCACCTTCCCGCGATAGCGCACGAGGCAGGCATCGCGCTCGACCTCGACGACGTCGACAGGATATGCCACACCACGCCCAACCTCACC
>JBFZBV010000559.1:0-3274 GCA_041308285.1 Planctomycetota bacterium
GCCGAGCGGCAGCATGTGCAGCTGCAGCGAGGACCCGCAGCAGGGGCAAATCACCTGGACGGAGACCGCCACTGCCGACGGCAGGACCTGGACCGGTGCCGCGGCGGGCGGCTCCCTGAAGAGCTGGAGGAAATCGGGTTTCGTCGGCCAGTTCACCTTGGGGACGTTCACGGGCGGCGAAATGGTTATCTTGAAGTCGAGGCCGACCCTTGCAAGCGACACGAGGTGGGGTTTCGCGAGGTCGACTTCCTCCTTGGAGACGTCCTTGAAGAGGATAATCGGCGCCCTCTTCACGATTGAGGCGGCAATCTTGAGGTCGATTGAGAGAATCCGCGCGAGCTCGGCGGATGCCACGGTCAGCTGTGCGCCGTGCCTGATTGAAGACAGGATGATGGAGTATTCCCCCTGGCCCTTTTCAGGTTCGGGCATCTGGGCGTCTCCTGAAAAAAACCGCTCGCAACAGGCCTTATCGTAAGAAGCGGCGGCCGCAAGTCAAGCATTTACCAAGCGTCTCCGGCGGACGCGCCCCGCCGGCGCAGCCCGGCGGGCCGGGCGGCGCGCCGTTATGCGTTTGAAATGCGCGGCGCATGCGTATAGAATCGCCTTGGAGGGCGCAGATTGAAGGCCGGCCATGCGGCCTGCTGCGGCGCCGCCTTTCCGGCCCGGTCGGCCGACGGGCCTTCGGACCTTCCAGGTATGCGGATGGACAGCGACAAGGACATCGCGGACATGCTCGCGACCAGAGGCCTGGTTCCCAGGGAAAGAATCGACGAATGCCTGGGAATCCTGCTCGAGATGAGCAAGATGGGCCTCAAGCCCAAACCGCTTCTGGACATCCTCGTCGAGAAGAAATACCTCCAGCCCGGCCAGGCGAACGCATTCCGGTCCAATCGGCTCGAATCCGAGGGGCCGAAGGAAATCCCGGGCTATGAAATCCTCGGGACCATCGGCAAGGGCGCCATGGGCACGGTCTACAAGGGGTACCAGAGGAGCATGGACCGGGAGGTGGCCATCAAGGTCCTTTCCCAGGAACTCGCAGGAGACAAGTCCTATGTCGAGCGGTTCCTGACGGAGGCGAAGATGGCCGCCAAGGTGAAGCACACGCACATCATCACGGGCATCGACGTGGGCCAGGTCGAGGGGATGTACTACCTCGTGATGGAGTATTTCCCGGGCAGGCCGGTGAACACAATCATCTACGAGAAGGGGCGCCTGCCGGTCGATCAGGCCGTGGACATCGCAATCCAGATTGCGGACGCGCTCACCCAAGCGCACCAGAACGGCCTCGTGCACAGGGACATAAAGCCGGAGAACATCCTTCTGGACGACGGAGGAGCGTCCAAGCTCTGCGACATGGGGCTGGCCAAGATTGCGGAACGGGAATCCCAGGGGCACGGCGAAACCGTCGGCACGCCCCTGTACATATCGCCCGAGCTTGTCCAGGGCAGGAATGACGTCGACATCCGGTCGGACATATATTCCCTCGGCGCGACGCTCTACCACATGCTCCTGGGCCGGCCGCCGCACATCGGCGCCGATTCGATTTCCATCATGCGCATGCACGTGGACGTCGACGTCGTGCCTCCGGCCAAGAGGGACGAAGCCGTCCCGGAGCAAATCTCCGCGATAGTCGTGAGGATGATGCGGAGGAATCCCGGGGAACGGTACCAGACGCCCTCGGATTTGCTGGAGGACCTCAAGGCGTTCCGCGCCACGATCGTGAAGGGGGCCGCGAAGAAGCCTGCCCGGCAGACGCCGATGACGCTCGAGCCCGTAGAGCCCGCCCAGGCCCGGCCGGCCAGGACCGCCTCGCAGGTCGCGGCCCCTCCGCAGGCACCGAAGCAGCCCCAGGCCAAGACGCCCCCCGCCGGGGTCCAGCCGGAGCAGAAGGCCCTGAAGCCCGAGACCGAGGCGCCGAAGAGGAAACCGAAGGTCAGGAGGAGCAAATCCTCCTCCGCGGCCTATCTGGTAGTGCTCGCCGTCCTCGCGGCGGCGATCGTCGTCGGCGCCCTGGTCATTTCCGGCGGCGGGAACGGCGGCTCCTCCCCGGACCGCAAGCCGGGCCAGGGCGACGGCCGCAAGACCGCGGGGCCGGAGGAAGGCCCGGATTCGGGCGGCGAGCCGCCGCCGGACGCCCCGCCCGAGGACGTCCACAAACCCGCCCTTGACGAGGCGCTGGCCTATCAGAAGCGCAATCCGGCGGCGCTCGGCGGAATCCTCGACAGGTTCGAGAAGGTCGCCGCCGGGAAGCCCTCCTCCGCCGCGACGGCGGAGGCCGCCAGGCTCGCAGGCCTCGTCCGCAAGGAGCTCGAGGACGCGGAACGGTCCGAGTTCGGGAAGGCCCGCGCAGTCGAGGAAAGCGTCCTGGCGGAGGGCAGGGACCTGCACAGGGCGCTCGAGCCGTGGGAGGCCTTCGCGTCCCGCTTCCGGGTGTCCAGGGCCGGCCTTGCCGAAGAGGCCGCACAGCGCCGCAAGCGGGTCGCCGAGGAGATATCCAGGCGCTGGCTCGATGAATTCAGGAAGTCCGCGGACCGGGCGTCGAAGGGCGACTTCGCCTCCGCCATCGCAATCGTGGAGGCCGCAATCGGCGCCGGGGGCATCGCGTCATCCGCGTGCATCGCCCGCGCCGCCGGGGAGGATCCCGAAGCCCTTCTCCAGGACCTCCGCGGCCGCGGCAGGGATTTCGACCAGGACGTCGAGAAGGGCGCCGGCCAGAGGCTGGCCGCCTTCGTCGAGGATCTCCTCAGGATCTGCACCGAGGGAAAAACCGCGGCGGGCGCGCGCCTGGGATCGTATTCGAGGTACGTCGAGGCGGGCAGGCTGTGCGAGGCGGCCGCGCAGGACCGGCGTTTCGGGTCCAGGCTCGGGGAAGCGCGGGAATGGCACGCGGCGGTCGCCGCCGCGGCGGCCTTCGCCAATGGCGCCCTGCCCGGGCTCGAAGGCTGGGCCGCGAAGAAGAGGAAGGCGGTCCTGGAGAACCCCGAGGAGGAAGTCACCGTGACTTCGATCCTGAAGCGGGACGACGGGATCGTCGTGGGGCTTTCCGGTTCGGCGTCAATCAAGGCCGAGGATTTCCTCGACCGCCTCGGCCATTCGCAGCTGTACGACCTGGCCGTGGAGGGCCTCGGGGGCCAGAAGATGCACGCGGCCATGCACCGCGGCGCGGCGGTTTTCGTCGTCCTCAGCCCGCCCGGGTCGATTCCGGACGCGGCCGATAGAATCGCATCCCACACCGGGAAGGCCGGCGCGCCCCTCGAGCCCCCCGCGGCGCTCG
>JBFZBV010000560.1:0-11832 GCA_041308285.1 Planctomycetota bacterium
CCTCGTCAAGCGGATGAGAATAACCGCCCCGCGCATCCGCGTCGACGGGGCCACCGTCTTCGTGGGAATCGGCGACAACCCCGACGCGGCAAGGGCTGCGGCGTCGGCTCTCGCGTGGAAATACCTCACCAAAGAGCTCAAGCTCCGGGAATTCGATGCGTTCGCCTTCTTCTCGGCATGCGTCGACCTCCGGTTCGGCGGCCCGGCAGCGGACATCGTGCTCGCCGCGGTGCCGGACCCCTGACGCACGCTGCCGTTCCGGCGGCGCGCGGATTGGCGGGAACTTTATAAGGGGAAACGCGTCTTTAGCTGTGCATGAAATGCTATCGCAACATATTCCACTGCCTCCTTTTCTGAGGTGAATTCATGGACAGAGCGATTAGGTTCCGTTTCGGCGTCCTCGCGTCGGCCCTGGCGTGCGCGATGTGCTGCGCAATCCTGCGATCCTCCGCGCAGGAGGCGGGCAAATCCGGTCTGTCCGACGACCGGTCGGCCGGCAAGGTCCTGGACTGCGAAGGATCGGTGCACGTCAAGCCCGCGTCCGGCGACAGGTGGACCTCCGCCGCGGCGGAGATGATTGTCCTCCCTTCAGACCTGATTAAAACCGGCGCACGCGGAGCCAACGCAGCGTCCATTTCGCTCAAGTCGGGCGCGTCAATCGTGCTCGGGCCCGGCGCAATCGCCGAAATCCCCGACTCAAAGTCCGCGAGAATCATCGAGGGCGAGATGGAAGCCGTCTCCCCAGTCGGGTCCGAAATCACCGTGACCGGCCCGGGCGGCGCCTCCATGAAGTTCCGGGGCTCGAGGTGCGTCAGGGCCTCCGGCGGGAAGCTCTCCGTCCTCGACCCGCCCCCGCGGTGGCTCACGGACTACAAGAAGAACCAGTCCACCGAGGCGATGGGGTCCCTGCTCGCGAACATCGACGGCAGGGAAGTGCCCCTCTCAATCGGCTACCACAAGGTGGTCGTCGACGTCCGCGACCAGATAGCGCGCACGGTGGTCGAGGAGTCCTTCGTCAACCACACGAGCACGGTGCTCGAGGGCGTGTTCTATTTCCCGCTTCCCCAGGACGCGTCCATCTCGGGCTTCGGCATGTGGATTGGGAACGAGCTCGTGGAAGCCGACGTGGTCGAGAAGGAAAGGGCCCGCGAAATCTACGAGACCATACTCCGCGAGAAGCGCGACCCCGGACTGCTCGAATGGACCGGCGGAAACATCTTCAAGGCCCGCGTGTACCCGATAACCTCGGAGAAGAGGATAAAGATAACGTACACCCAGGTCCTGCCCAGGAAGAACGGCGTGTACCGGTACAGCTACGCGCTCAAGAGCGAGATGCTGAGGCTCACGCCGCTCAAGAAGCTGTCCGTCGACTTCAAGCTCTGGTCCGCGGACCCCCTCCTGTCCGTGTCGTGCCCGACCCACGAGTGCAGAATAGATTCGGGCGCCAACTCGGCCCGCGTCGAGTTCGAGGCCGAGGAGTACGTCCCCTCCAGGGACTTCGAGGTCGCCGTGGAAACAGCCTCCAGGGGCGGCGACGCGACCCTCGTCAGGCACGTGCGCGACACCGAAGGCTACTTCATGCTCCTCCTCAACGCCCCCAGGCCCGAGAAGGCCGGGGCCAGGCAGGAAGTGCGCGGCGGCAAGCCCCTCGACTTCATCGTCATGGCCGACACCTCCGGGTCCATGAGGGGCGATCCCGGGGACAGGCAGATTCGGTTCGTCGAGTCCCTCCTCGAGTCCCTCGGCGAGGCCGACCGGTTCAACGTCATGACGGTCGACGTCGCGCCCCGCTGGGCCTTCGACGCCCCCCAGGCCCCGGGGACCGAATCCAGGCGCAAGGCCCTGGCATTCGTCGAAAGCCGCGGAGCCCTCGGCTGGACCGACCTCGACAGGGCCTTCGCGCAGGTGGCCGATCGCGCCGGGGAATCCACCCACGTCGTGTACGTCGGGGACGGGATTGTCACCACGGGCGACGCGGACCCCCAGGCGTTCGGCCGCAGGCTCTCGGCCTTGTACAAGGGGCGCGGGACCTTCCACGCGGTCGCGACAGGCAGCTCCTTCGAGTCCTCGGTGCTCAGGGCGATTTCCGGCCTCGGGATGGGGTCGGTGCGCGTCCTGGACGAGGAGACGCCCCCTGCGATGGCCGCGTTCGAACTCCTCATGGAAATCACGTCCCCGTCCGTGAAGGACATAAAGGTCGAGTTCACCGGCATGGCCACGGCGGCGGTCTACCCCGAGACCCTGCCGAACCTGCCGGAGGGCGCGCAGCAAATCCTCATCGGCCGCTTCAGGCCCGGGTCGGACCCGGCCGCCTGCAGGGTGAAGGTGAAGGGCAGCCTCGGCGGCAAGCCCGTGGAATTCCAGGCTTCGATGGCGCCGACGGACTCCGGGGCCGACAGCTCGTTCGTCCCGAGGCTCTGGGCGAGGATGCATCTCGACAACCTCCTCTCGCAGGGCCAGTCCCAGGAGGTGAAGAACCGGATAATCACGCTGTCCGAGGACTACAACATCATCACGCCCTACACGTCCCTGCTCGTGCTCGAATCCGACGAGGACCGGGCGCGGTTCAGCGTGAAGAAGCGCATGCGCATGCGGGACGCGGAGGAGTTCTTCGTCGAAGGGCGCGAGAACGCCGAGTTCGAACTCAAGCGCAAACAGATTCTCAAGGCCGCCCAGTGGAGGAGGAACCTGCGCGCGGAAGTGCTCGCAGGACTCGAGGACATGGACCGGAGCCTCATGCAGCAGCTCTCGGGCCTGGACGAGAGCTGGACCACGGAAGAGCTCTCAATCGGGGACGCCCCGGGGGGGGGAATCGGGGGAAAGTACGGCGCCCGCTTGGCCGGACGCGCCCTCTACCCCGCCGAAAAAAAGTCCAGGAACGGCGGCGGAGAAGATGAGGAGATGGCGAAGGGCGGCGATGACTGGGGCCCCGCCGCTGCACCCTCCTCTTCCCCCACGCCGACCCCGAAACCCGGCGAGCCCGTATTCGCAGAAGATGATGGGGGCGAGGGCGAACCCTCGATGGAGGAGGAGCCCGAGTCCGACCATAACGAGACCGAGGACTCGGAACTCAAGGAAATGGACAAATCAGTGGCCAAGGATCAGAAGCAGGGCTTCATCGCCGGAAAGGCGCTCAGAAGATCGCGCGAAGACGTCGGCAGGTTCAAAGACAGCCTCGCCGGTGAAACCGGCTACATTTCGAGACGGAGGCCTGCTCCGCCCCGCCCGGACTTCGGCAACTGGCTCTTCCCCGCCATGCCGGCCAAGCCGGGCGAAAGGGTCGTTCCCAAATGGTCAGGCGAGATGCTCGATCTCGTCAACTCCCTCGACCGCCGCCCCTCGGTGGCGGCCCTCGCAGGAGGCCTCCACGCGGCCCTGGACTCCGAGCAATTCGACCGCCGCGGCAACCTGGCCGCGCGCGGCGAGGCCGAGTACCTCCTTTCCGGATCCTCATGGGCGGTCAGGCACCCCCACGCGCCCGGCCACTCGTACCTGGTGGACTGGTGCTCAGGCGGCGAACGAGGATGCCTGACGGCCGACTGGCTGCTCGGCAGGATCCGCAAGGCCGGGGATTCCGACGCGCAGTCATGGCCGGATCCCGTCTCGTGGTTCTTCGGCGGCTCGTTCCTCAACATGGACCCGGAGCGCACCGAACTGGCGAAGCTGGACGAGGGAAAGGCCGAAGTCAGGTTCAAGAACCCCGACGGATCGCTGTCGGTCGTAATCGTCGTGGACCTGTCCAGGAAGGTCGTTGTCGAGCAGCGCAACATGGCCGACGGCAAGGTCGCCTCGACCGTGTCCTTCGGCGGGTTCGCGGAAGTGTCGAACATGATTCTCCCGGGGGAAATCGCGACCGCCGACGACAAGGGGAAGACGACGTCCAGGACGAAAATCTCGTGGAAGAGCCTGGCCAGGGACGAATTCGACGCCCTCGCGGCCGCTGTGCTCTCCAAGAAGGCCGAGGCGATACTCCTCGGCGAGCAGCCGGCGAAGATTGACGACTGCAGGCAGGCCGATAAGGAAGGCAGGGCGACGGTCGAGGACTACATGCTCCTCGCGCTCGACGCCGCGTCGAGGCAGGACTGGGACGCCGCCGACAAGCCCGTGGCAGCCCTCCTCAAGGCCGTGTCAGGCAGGTGGGGATCCGAAATCATGAAGATCGAGCTCCTCCAGCAGCGGAGACGCCTCGAGGAGCTGAAGACGCTCGCATTGGACATCTCATCGAGACTTGCCTCCTCGCCCCGCGACGGGGAGCAGTCCTGCGCGGCCAGGATGCTGTACGCCGCATACCACCTGAGCCCGGGCGAGAGGCTGTCCATGCTCGAAAAGCTCAAGCCGGTCTACATGCGCCGCGACCCGGCGGAGCCGACTATGCTCGCGTGGGACCAGGAAGCGCTCAACTGCCTCTGGCAGATGAACAGGCCGGACGACGCGCTCGCGAAGTGCGCGGAAATGGCCGCGAGCCACCCGTACTCAGCCTACGTCCAGACGACTTTCGCGGATGCCCTCCGCCAGAGGGGCGAGACCGACAGGGCCCTCGCGCACCTCGCGGGAATCGAGAAGAAGAGCGGGCCTTGGGACGAGTACGAGACGCAGACCATCCGCCAGGCGGCCGCCGACATACTGGGCTCGGCCCACCGCCTCGAGGAGATGGTCGAGTACATCGAGGCCTGGGAGCGCGGGATGCCGGACGGCGTGCCCGTGCACATCCTGAACAGGCTCCTCTCCGCGCTCACGCTCCTCGACCGCGAGCCGAAGGCCCGGGAGCTGGCGGCGAGGTGGATTGAGGCCGCCAAGAAGGACGAGCCCTCGCCGGGGGATTCCAACAGGCTCGAGGCCGCAGTGCAGTTCGTGTCGGGCAGCGGGTGGTACATCTGGTTCGACAGGCTGGAGAGCTCCGAGCTGGATGTCCTCGCCGCCACGGCCGCCTGGTTCGCCGGGCACAAGACCCTCTCGAGGGTCGCGGGCGGCATCATGACCAACTACAGGTTCTACTACAGCGACCAGGCGAAGAAGCTGTGGAGGGAAATCTTCGTCCGCATGACGGCCGAAGTCCGGAGCATGCCTCCGCAGAGAATCCTCGAGTCCTGCTCCTGGCTCCTAGGATCAAGGCCGGAGGACGCGTCGAAGGCCGAGTGGGACGCCTTCTACGCGGCCGTCCTGGCCAGGTGGGAGGCCGCCAAGACCGAAGAGGAGAAGGCGCCGCTTGCCCGGATCATCGAGAACTGGGCCGTCCGGGAGGTAAAGCTTGCCTATTTGCGGAAGTCCTGCGCCGCCGCGCAGGCGGGCGCGCATCGCATCGCGGCCGCCATGCGCCTGTTCGACATGCTCATGGCCGAGAAATGGTCCGAGGACGCGAAAAAGGAAATCCTCGGCCTGGTTCCGGAAATCGCAAAGAAGCCCGAAGGCGAGGCCGCGAACCTGGAAATCGACCGCGCGGCGCACGCCATGTTCCAATTCGCCTCGTGGGCCGCTTCCGCCAGGGCCGCGGCAGCCGTCGAGGCGCTCAAGGACGTGAACCTGATGCCGCGCAGGGTGCTCGCTGCGGAACGCAAGAAGGCGGTGCAGCAGGCGCTCGCCGAAACCGCCTCGATGCTGGCCGCAATGGAGGACGGCTTCGAACCGGCGTTCCTCAGGCCGTGGATCGCCCTGGACGCCGTCTACTTCAAGGCGCGGAACAGGGCCGAAGTGCCCGCCCTGCGCCTCCGCGCCGCGGGCCTCCTCGAAACAGCCGCGGCCGCCGCGCCCGCCGCCGAGCCCGAACCGCCTGTCCGGGACGAGGTCTTCGCACAGAGGTGCGTCGCCACCCTCATCCGCCTCGCGCTGCTCGAGCCCGGCTCTGCGGAAGCGTCCGCCGCCCTGCTCGCCGATTTCAACAGGCGCATTTCGGCCGGCCAGAAGGCCGCCGACTGGCAGGGGGCAATCTTCAGGCTGCTCACGGCACTGGACCGCGCAGACGAAATCGAGAAGGTTCTGGCCGCCTGGTACTCGGGCGGCGGCAAGTTCGCCGACGTCCGCTGGGGGCGCTGCCTGGCGTACATCCTGGCCGAGAGGGCCAAAATCAAGGAGTCGGTCGGAATCTTCGCGGAGATAGCCGAGAAGGATCTCCTCGGCCACGAGGACTTCAGGATGCTCGCCGACCTCCACCATGCGCTGGGGGACCGCGCGGCCTGCGACGCCGCGAAGATTAGGTCCTGGTCGGTGCTCGAGGAGTGGAGCATATCGAACCGCCTCTCCAACATGTACTACTCGAAATACTCGAGGCACGGCGAGGAAATACCGAGCGAGCTCGACCCGGAAGTCCCGATTATGTTCTCGGCCCTCTTCCGCAAGTCCTCGTACCCGCCGAACCACAGTTGGATCCTGGCGAACTACTACCAGGGCACGCGCGATTTCCGCATACTCGAATGCATCCCCGAGGCGGTGATTGGCCACAGCTCCCAGGGGATTTACGCGTTCCTCGAAGGGCTGGGCGGGCTGTTCCAGTCCATCGGCGAGGAAGCGGTCGTCGACAGGCTCGTGAAGAACCTCGCCGAGGTCCGCAGGACCGCCAGGACGGACATCGACAGGAGAGCGCTCCTGCTCCTCGAGTTCATGGCCGAACACCGCGCCGGATCCCTGCCGACCGGGGCCCGGCCCCACGGCGAATCGGCCCTGGCCGCACTCAGGCAGGCCTTCCTGCTGTCCTGGGCGGACGGGGAGCCCGAACTCATGTCCGGCTTCCTCTCCCAAAGGGGGGCCGAGTCGCACAAGTCCATCCTCGAGGAGCAGTACAGGCAGCTCAAGGCCCTCGCCCTGATGCCGGCCGAGGGGAGCTTCGGAAGGCTCGTGACCGGGCTGCACCTCGCGAAATTCGAGTGGGACATGAACACCCACGGAGCGGCAATCCTGACGCTGTCCGCCGCGCTCGGCGAGTACAGGACCGCATGCGGCGGGCTCCTGGCCAACCAGGCTAACGACGCCCTCGCGACCCTGTCCGGCTACTACCAGGCCGAGGGGTATTTCATGGACGCCGAGAAGCTCATGAAGAGCGAGCTTGCGCTCGGCCACAACCCCCAGCAGAAGACCTGGCTCAAGACCATGCTCCACTCGGTCTACCGCGACGCGTTCGACCACGACTCCGAGGTGTCGATAGGAAAGGGCGACAGGCTGTACGTCTCGCTCCGCGACCTGTTCATGAAGGAGCTGGACATCCGCACGGACGAGTACACGGCCGGCAACACGGTCGAGGTCCTGTGCCACGTCTTCCAGGTCGGCGCGCAGCGGGCCTACGCCGGCGCAGGCTCGGACGTCTCCGATTTCGCCTTCAAGAAGCTGCCTGCCGTGCTCAGAATCTACAACCACCGCGGGGGCCAGAACATGATCTATTACGTCGACGATTGCGTCCAGAAGGTCCTCGGCCACAAGACGGCCCTCGTGTTCCTGATAACCAGGGCCGAGAACGAGCCCTCATGGCTCGCGCGGACCGGGCAGGAGTTCTGGGGCCAGCATTCGTGGAGGCTGGCCGATCACAGGTCCAATGCGGGATCGCTCGACCAGGAGACCGAACGCCGCCTTCTCTCCGTCGTCATGGATGAAGTCAGGAGGGATTTGAGGACCCGCGTGGCCCGCAACAGGGTGATGTATTCGGTGAGGACGGATCATTTCTGGACCGAGAAGGCCGGGGAATTCCTCAAGGCCGCCCTGGAAGCGGCCGCCGCGGCCTCGTCTTCCGAACACGGCATGCTGTACGCGTGCTCCTACCTGTTCCACGACCTGAACAGGAAGGCGGAGGCCCTGCAGGTGCTCCGCGACGCTCTCGCGCGCAACGCCCTCGGATTCCAGGGCAAGCTCGAGTTCGCCAGGTACCTGCACACGGCGGGCGTCTTCGAGGAATCCATTCCGGTGCTCGAAGGCCTCGTGCCCGCGGAGCCCGACAGGCTCGAAATCCGGACCATGCTCATGACGGCGTTCTTCAAGACCGGCCGGAAAGACGCGCTCAGGAAGACCCTGAAGGACGCGGACGCCCACTTCCACGGGAAGAACCTCTGGAACGAGGAGGTGATAGCCGGCCTCGGCTTCGCGTGCACGGAGACGAGGCTCATGGAGGAGGCCATACCCTACCTGCGCGAGGCCCTGGCGCTGCACGTGAAATCCGCGCCGAACAGGGGAGTCGGGGACGGCGTGCTCAGCAGATACTACGGCACCATGGCCGACGCCCTCGCCGGGCTCGGAAGGACCGCAGAGGCCGTCGACGCCGCCGCCGGGGCAATCGTGTCCTGGCCGCCCAACAACGAGTCGAGGAGGAACGAACTCGACAGGCTGAGGAGGATACTCGCCGCCGCCTCGGACCTTGACGCCTACATCGCGCTGCTCGACGCCGAGACCGCCAAGACCGGCCTGGAGAACCCGGTTGTGCGCAAGGCGGCAGGAGAGGTCTACCTCCGCAGCGGGCGGAACCAGAAGGCGGAAGTCCAGCTCAAGACGGCGGCGGAAAGCCGTCCCGGCGACGTGGAGACGCACAAGCTCCTCGTCGAAGCCCTCGACGCCCAGGGCAAGAGGGTCGAAGCCGCCGAACGGCTCCTGATTCTCTCCGAACTGACCCCGCACGACTTCCAGCTCTTCGCCGACCTCGCCGAGAGGATGAGAATCATCGAAAGGCCCGAGGAGGGTGAGAGGGCCTGCACGAACCTCGTGGAGGCGAGCCCGCACGAATCCGAAGGCCACGCCGCGCTGGCGGCAATCCGGGAGAACCAGGGGAGATGGGCGGAGGCCGCCGAGCAGTGGAGGGGCGTGACCAGGGTCAGGAGCGGGGAGCCGGAAGGATGGATGAGCCTCGCCAGGGCCCTTCACAGGGCGGGAGACTCCGACGGCGCGGTGAAGATCCTCGAGCACGTGATTGAAACGAAGTGGGACAAGCGGTTCGGCGACGTGGGGTCCAAGGCCAGGGGAATTCTGAGGACAATCGGCTCCGGGAGAAAGGGGCATTGAAACCGGATTCGCTGTATACTTGCTCCCCATGGACGGCTCCGGAAAACCGGGAAGGTTGAAACTCGGCGGCCCCATCGCCAGGGGCGAACGCACCGGACCGGGCTTCGAAGGCGTGTCGTGCCCCTCCTGCGGGGCGCTGTGCCGCATTCCGGCCGGATCGGACGGTTTGATGCTGGAATGCGGATGCGGCTCCGTGTTCCAGTGCGCGGCGCTCAGGATCGGCGGAGAAGGCCCTCCTCAGGACAAGCCCGAGGCTTCGCCGGCGCAGACCCTGTTCGTGCACAAGGGCGGATCGCCCCGGCAGGACGGAGCCGGCGCGCCGCTCGAGGCGCCCCAATCCCCCGGAGACGCGCCCACTCTCACCGCATCGCCCGCCCCGGCCGGCGGCAGGGGCCGGAGGGCCATGGGCATCCCGGACACGATAACGGCCGAGCCGGCGGGCGCAGCCGCAGCGCCGTCCAGGAGGATTGGGAAGTACGAAATCATCGAGGAGATTGCCCGCGGCGGCATGGGAGTCGTCTACCGCGCACGCCAGGAAGGTTTGAACCGCGAGGTGGCGCTCAAGATGCTCCTCGCCGGCGAGGGCGCCTCCGAAGACCAAATCCGGCGGTTCATGCGCGAAGCCGAGTCCGCGGCGGCCCTCTCCCATCCCAACATCGTGAAAATCTTCGACGTCGGCCAGGACATGGGCAGGCACTTCTACGCCATGGAGTTCATCCACGGCGAATCCGTCGCCCAGGTCATAAAGCGCATGAGCGTGATACCGCCCAGGCAGGCGCTCAAAATCATGCGCGACGTCGCCCTCGCCCTGGAGTTCGCCCACGAGCACGGAATAATCCACCGCGACGTGAAGCCCGCGAACATAATGCTCTCGCCCCGGCAGGAGACGGTAGTGCTGAAACCCGACAAGAAAGGCGAATCCGTCGTGTTCTCCTCGGGCGCTTCGACGACGTATCAGGTGATCGTCACCGACTTCGGCCTCGCGAAGGACATGAGCGAAGGGTCGGTCCTGACCGTGTCGGGCACGGCGCTGGGAACGCCGGTCTACATGTCGCCGGAGCAGGCGGACGGCGACCTGAAGAAGATGGGGCCCCGCAGCGACGTCTATTCCATGGGCGCGGTGCTCTACGAGATGGTCACCGGCCGGGAGCCGTTCTCCGGATCGAGCGTAGGCCAGGTGCTGGCGAAGGTGCTGTCAGAGGAGCCCCTGCCGCCCAGGAAGGCGAGGCCGGGCCTTCACAGGGACATCGAGACCATGATCCAGACGGCCATGGCCAAGGACCGCGATCGCAGGTATTCCGGCGCGCGCGCGTTCGCGGAGGACATCGAACGCTTCCTGGCGGGGGAGCACATCCAGGCCCGGCCCGCGAGCCTGGTCTACAGGGCCGCGAAGAAAATCCGCAGGAACAAGTTGCTCTCGGCGTCGGTCGTGCTGTTCGCCGTCGTCCTGGCGGCCCTCGGCGTGTGGGCGAGGATTTCCGCCATGGAGCGCGAGACGGCCGTGTTGAACCGCGTCCACGGCCTCGTGGCGGACGCCGGGAAGCTTGAGATGAAGAAGAAGTACCTGGAAGCCGAGCAGACCTACGCCAAGGCGCTCGGGCTGATTGAGGGCTTCCCCCCGGCGGCCGAGGGCCTGAGGGCGGCCAAGCTCTCCCGCCTTCTCGGGAACACGCGGGATCTGCTGAAGGAAAGCCAATTCAAGGCGGCCGGGATGGTGCTCGACGAGGCGAAGCTCGTGGCCCCGGAGGACCCGGAGGTCCGGCGGCTGTCGAGGGTGCAGGCCGGGACCGCCGTCCTTTCGGTCGCGTCGGCCGAGCAGGGGCTCGACGCCTATTTCGCCCCTGCCGGAGAGCTCGGCCTTCTGCTGCTTCCCGAGGCCGCCCCGGACCCGGAGGCCGGCCTCGAGGCCGGAATCTACGAGCGCCTCGGGCCGCTGCCGTACGGCCCCGCGGACAGGCCGTTCGGCGACGGGTACCTCGTGCTCGCGAGGGGCGGGCAAATCGTAGATTCCTTCTACGTCTCGATTCCGCGGCTCGCGAACGTCGCCGTGGACCGGAAGCGCCTCAGGGTGGACGCTGCCGGCGGGGGCGACTGCCGCTCGATACAGGAAGCCATCAATCGCGCGGGGCCCGGCTCGACGATAGAGGTATCGGAAGGACGGTACGAGGAGAACCTGTTCATCACGAAGCCCGGACTCACGATCAGGGCGGCGGCCGGGGCGAGACCGGAGGTCGGGCAGGGGGAGTCCGGACTCAGAATCTCCGCCGACGGCCTGTGGGGGCTCCGAATCCAGGGATTCTCCTTCAAGGTGGCCGAGGGAGCGGCAGTCAGCATCATGCACGCGCCCGGCGCGGTCTTCGCCGGGAACCGCGTCTCCGGAGGAACGGACAGGAGCGTCGTGATGGACGGGCGCTTCATGGCAATATGGGGGAACGAAATCACGGACTGCAAGGAGCCTGGAATCGCCATGTATTCTGCGGATTTCTCAGTGTTTGCGAACAATAAAATCATGCGCGCAGGATGGACCGGCGTGCTGCTGGACAGCGGGATGGAAGTCTCGATGGCCCGCAACATCTCGGACTCCAACGCCAGGGTGGGATTCTGGATAGGCGGCAACGGGAAGGGCAGCTGCCGCGTCTTCGAGAACGTCGCCCGCGGCAACCGGCAGTGGGGGTTTTTATTCGACAAGGTCGGCGTCGTGCACGTCCGCGACAACTTCGCAGCGGACACGTTCTCGAAAGACAGGTCCATTGCCACGGGCATTTCGATCCAGGAAGCCAAAGGCGGATCCGTCGAACACAACACGGTTCATCACAACATCATGGGCGCGGACCTCGTCTTCGCCGACCTGCCGTTCCGCGA
>JBFZBV010000561.1:0-13225 GCA_041308285.1 Planctomycetota bacterium
GCTGAGGGCCCTTGCCGGCATGCTGGAGGAGGACATCAAGTCCGCGGGCGTGGCGCTCTCGAGGACGGTGAAGGAGATGAGCGCAGGCGCCTCGTACGGCGGAGCCGACGCGTCGGAGTGGGGGAGGGCCCTCGATCTGCTCTCGGACCGCGAGTCGAAGGTGCGGTTCGAGAAGGCGGGGATCGACGCAGACGCCGAAGCGGCGGAGGAGCGCGCGGAAGACCTGGAGGAGAGGCTGAACAGGCTCGTCGACCCGGGTACGGTCATGGGCGCGGACATCGAGGCGGAAGTGCTCGCCGACTCGGCCGGCGACTGCACGCTCGAAATCTCCTACGCCGTTCCCTGCGCATGCTGGAGGCCCGCGCACACTGCGAAGGTCGACCGCGATTCCGGCGAATGCACCGCGAAGGTGGACACTGACGCGTTCGTGTGGCAGTTCACCGGCGAGGACTGGCGCGACGCGCAGCTCCTGTTCTCGACCCAGCGGCCGTCGCTCGGGACCAGGCCGCCCCTGCTCGCGGAAGACGTGGTCGTCGCGCGGGACAAGGCCGAGAAAGTGGCGGTCGAGGCCAGGGACAGCGAAATCCGGACTGCCGGATTCGGCGCGGCGGCGGGCCGGAAGAGGGCGGACGACCTGCCCGGAATCGACGACTCCGGCAGCGTCTACGCGGTCCGCGCGGCGCACAGGACCACCGTCTCCACGGACGGGAGGCCGCACAGGATTGCCCTGGCCGGCTTCGAAAGCCCTGCCAAGGTCGAGATGGTCTGCATGCCGGAGATTGCCGAGGCCGTGGTCCGGAGGGTCATGCTGACGAACCTGGGTCCTGCGCCCCTGCTCGCAGGCCCAATCGACCTGGTCGCATCGAGCGGCTACGCCGGCCGCGCGAGCACGCTGTTCGTGGCTCCGGGCGAGAAGTTCGAAATCGGGTTCGGCCCGGACCCGGAACTCAGGGTGAAGAGGAAGGTCGAGCGCGTGCAGCTCGAGAAGGGCGCGTTGTCCAAGTGGATCAAGACGGCCGTCACGATCACGGTGAACCTGAGCAACATCGGATCGTCGGCCAAATCGTTCAAGCTCACGGAGAGAATCCCGGTCTCCGAGATCGAGCAGGTCAGGATTGACTTCAAGGAAGGCGAATGCAAGCCCAAGTCGTCTCCGGATGCGAACGGCTTGCTGGAATGGGAGATCAACCTGCCTCCGTCCGGCCGGGCCGCGGTCGTGTGCAAATACGTAATCGAGAAAACGAAGGATGTCGTGGGACTCTGATTCTCGACACAGCCGGGACCTTCGGACCTGAGAACGCCGAACTCTCTGATAAACGCTGAATCCGGCATTATCGGGCGCGTGACATGATTCTGGACCTGCTTTCGAACGCCGAAGCGTACTTCAGCCTGTCGACCGGGATTGCCAGGGCATTCGAATTCCTGCGATCGACCGATTTCAAGGCCGTGAGGCCGGGCAGAATCGATTTGCACGAGTCTGATTTGTACGCCCTGGTCAGCTCCTACGTCACGAGGCCCGCGTGCGAAGGCGCCTGGGAAGCGCACAGGAAATACGCGGATTTGCAATACATGGCGGAAGGCGAGGAAAGGATTGGCTACGGTCCGCTCCCGGCCTTTGCGCAGGGGGTCTACGACGCGGGAAGGGATTTCGTCCCCCTCCTCGGATCCGGGGACTTCGCCGCTCTTCGCGAGGGCGGCTTCATGCTCCTCTTCCCCTGGGACGCCCACATGCCCGGCATCGCGTCCGGCAATCCTTCGGCTGTGCTGAAAGTCGTCGTCAAGATACCTGTCAGCGCGGGATAGCGTCGCACACGAAGGTTTCTCCCAAAGAACCAGTGGGTGATTCCAAGACAATTCGAGGTTGAGACAGCTCTTGTGCAGGAAGGCCATAGCATTTGCGCCGACGATGAAGCCGGGATTTATTGCTGGCTTGCCGGCATATTACGCCGTAAAATAACGGCATGCATGGCAATAAAGCAATCGGCCGGATTCTCCAACCGCCGCCTGGTTCGTTCTTCCTGTTCGGACCCAGAGGAACCGGGAAAAGCACGTGGCTTGAGAAGCAGTTCCCTGACGCTCACGGGATCGACCTCCTGGAAGAGGCGCGATATCAGGCGTATCTCGCGGAACCCGGCCTCCTTGCCGATGAGCTGCGCGCACTCCGGAAGGGAAGCACGGTCGTCCTCGACGAAATCCAGCGGCTCCCGTTTCTGCTCAACGAGGTCCATCGGCAGATCGAAAATGCAGGGCTCAGGTTTGTCCTTTGCGGATCCAGCGCAAGAAAGCTCAAGGCGTCGGGAGTCAACCTGCTTGGCGGCCGAGCGGTGCGGCGCTTCATGCACGCATTCGTCCCCGAGGAGATCGGTCCTTCCTTCGACTTGGACGAGGCGCTGCGATGGGGGACCCTGCCCGTGGTCTTCTCTGCCGGCAATCGAAGAGACGTGATGGAGGCCTACGTCCAGATGTATCTTCGCGAGGAGATTCAGGCTGAAGCCCTAGTGAGGAACCTGCCCGGATTCGCCCGCTTTCTGCCCGTCGCGGCACTGTTCCACGGACAGGTGCTGAACGTATCCGGGCTTTCGCGCGACGCCGGCGTCAGCCGGTCTACGGTGGACGGCTACGTCGAAATCCTGGAAGACACTCTCGTGGCGTACCGCCTGCCGGCGTACGAGGGAAGGCTCCGCGTCCGGGAGAAACGCCACCCGAAATTCTATTGGGCGGACAACGGCATGCCGCGCGCCCTGAAGAAGAGCTTCGAGAAGCCCGCGCCAGAGGAGGCGGGCGTGCTCTTCGAAGGCTGGACCGCCGGCGTCCTGAGGGCGTACCGGGACTACCGGGGGCTGTTCGACGATTGGCACTACTGGTCGCCGGCCGATGCGACGCGGACCGAGGTCGATTTCCTTCTCCGGAAAGGGGATCGCTTCGTTGCCCTGGAAGCCAAGTCCGTCAGGACCGTCTCTTCACCCGCGCTGCGGGGCTTGCGCGCCGTCGCCTCCCTCGACGGGCTCGAGCGCCGCATTCTGCTGTACCGGGGAGATGTCCGGCGCAGGACCGCGGACGGCATCGAAGTCCTCCCGGTCGGGGATTTTCTCGGTGAAATCGAGGCCGGAACGCTTTTCAATCGGGATTCGGCCTTCTCCCCGACGACGTAGCGAGAGGCGTCTATCCACCGATTACCGGTCCGGTGCGATCGCGCCCCGTTATTTCAAGGAAGAGGCGAGGGGGGCGCCCCTCGATGCTTTCTGAAGAGCGTCGCCCCGCCGGAGGCAGCTTCAGGCCCGGCGGGAATGGTCAGAAGAACCATTTTTTCGCGGCAGGCGGTTTGGAATTGAGCTGAGCAAGGAGGAGGCAGAGACGACGTAAGAGAGAATAGATTGGACGATGAATGAGGATCTGTGGAGTTCGCTGGGATCGAACCGCATCATAGAGCTTGCGGACCGAATGGGTTTCCGGGCGGGTCATTCCTGTTTTTCCACGATTCTAACCGGGACTGCGGGCAACACGCCGATGAATACGCGCCTTGGAGCCGCCTTCTTCCCTTTCGCAGGCTCGGCAGCCCCCTCCATGAACGCCTGGACAATCAGGTTGTCGCTGAACCCGGCTGCCGCGGCACCCTCGGCCGCATCGAGAGCGAAGGACACCATGCGGGGCATGAATTTCACGTCTGACAGCGAGATGCCCGCAGGCCCTTCGCTCAGCTCGAGCACAATCCCCTTCGCATTCGGGATATGCGGCGTCTTAATCCGCACCCTGGCGGACCCGCCCAGCGGGATTCGCACCGGCACCTCGACCAGAAGTTCCGGCCGGTCCCGGCCGCCTTTCCCGATCACGGATGCGACAAGCTCCTGGGAAGGCACCAGGTGCCGCCAGAGGAAGGCCTGCATCATGTCGTCCGAAGGGACGGCCTCCCGGACAACCTCCAGTCCGCCGATTCGCGCGCAGCCTTCCATCCGCAGGCGGACCGGCGATCCGAACCGCCTGTTCGGCGCCGTCAGGGTCATCCGGACCTGGTCGCGTCCGGACGGAATCACCGCGCCCTGCAAGTCGAATCCTTCGGGTGGGTCCTTGAACCTGACTGCGATTTCGCCCTGGAAACCGTCCTTCCTCAGGGCGTGCACGCGGACAACCGACGCGCGACCAGGCTGCAGGTTGAGGGTGGAGGGGGTCACGACCAGCTCGAAGTCGCAGCAGGGCGGGCCGAGGCGCAGCCGATATCCGAAATCCCCGCCCCCCTGACCCTGCGCATCGGACAGCTCGACGCAGTAGACGCCGTCCTCGGGGAGCGTGGCGATGAGATACGAATCCGAATGGTGCGTGAGCACCCCCATCTCGCGGTGCACGTGCCCCTGCTTGCGGACGAAATCGTCGTTCCATGCGAGCATGCCGCCGGACGGGCCCGTCAGCCTCAGAAGGGAATCCAGGGGGGAATTCAGCCTGCGCGCGGCCACTTCCGCAACGACCCGGTCGCCGGCCCGGCCTTCGAACAGGACCAGGTCCTTGTCCCCGGGTTTCGAAATGAGGCCGTTGACGACGGCAGGCAGGGCGATTTTCCGGGCCTCTGCATGCGCGTCGTTCGGCTCGGTCTCGAAGATCTCCGGCAGATCGTCAACCGCGTACGGAACCCGGTTCGAGACCCAGCCGTCCCGGTACACGGCGGCATAGCGGATGCGGCCCGGGCCCGGCCGGGCGTCCAGCGGCACTCCCGCATCCTTCAGGTTCCAGCCGTCCGCCAGGGCGACCGTTTCCTCGCCGCTCCTGCCGCCCAGCGGGAACAGGCTCCTGATGAAAGGCTGCCGGCCCAGGCAGATGCGATAGACGAAATCATCGCGCCCGCGGAAGATGGAATCCTGGATCTCGATTTTGTAGACCCCGGTTTTCGGCACCTCGAAGAAGAGTACCGGATCAGGATCGAAGCGGTAGTCGTCTGAATAGGCAATCTCCCTGCCTCTGGCGTCCAGGACGGCCAGTGTCGGCTGGAACCAGCCCGGCACGGCGTCGGCCAGGAAGGGCATGAGACTCCGCGCATGGGCCTGGATTACGAGTTTCTGGCCCTGCTCCGCCCGGAAGCAGAACCTGTCCGCATCTCCGGGGGTAATCTGGCCGTTCAGCACGACGGGCAGTTCGAACGGCTCCGTATCGGCCGCACGCGGGTCGGCGGGCTGCGGTTCGCGGACTTCCGGCAGCTGCCCCACCTCGAAGCGCACGGGGTTCGTCAGGCCCCGCGCGGTGAGGAGCCGCAGTTCGCGGATGCCCGGGAGCGCGTCGGAATCGACGGCCACCTCAATCATGGCGGTTTCGCCGATTTGCGCGTTGGGCTGCGCCCTGGGGTCGGCTTTCAGGAATTTCCACTCGACGAACTCGAGTTCCTCCAGAGAGAGGTCCTTCAGTGCGCCGAGCAGCGGATGCCGGCTCAGATTAGTCAGTCCGGGATCAGTCCCGCCTTTTCCCCCGGCCCCGTCCTTGCCGTCCTTTTCCTCCTTCGGCAGGCCGGATTTGAGCCTTTCCTTCGCCTCGGCGATTCGGGCCTTGAGCGCCTTGATTTCTTCGCCGTTCAGGCGCAGGAAACGCCCCATGTACCTGACGACGGAGCCCTTCACGCCTTCGCCTGCGACGAGCACGCCTTTGAGGTCCCTCAGGTTCTGCCCGCCGGCAAGCACCCTGACGACGGTCCCCTGCCGGGCCCCTGCAGGGTAGAGGTAGCCGATTTCCGGCTCTCCCGTGTTCGACTGCCCCGGCGCGGGGGAAGCGCATAGGAGCAGCAGCGCCAGGGCGACAGGCAGGGTCGTTTTCATCATTCCAAAAGCTCCGTCAGACGGCCGCCGGTCTCGGCGCCCGCTTCGTCCCAGGGCAGGACCTTGAGGTCGAGGCCGAGGGGGTTGGGCAGGGGGCCGTCCGGGTCGATGCCGAGCAGTTCGTACATGCTGGCGATCAGGTCGCGGGGGTACACCGGGCGATCGGCCACGTTCTCGCCCCGATCGTCCGAAGCCCCGACCACGCGGCCGCCCTTGAAGCCCCCGCCTGCGATCACGGCGGAGAAGCACGATCCGAAATGCCCCCTGCCGCCGTTCCAGGGCGCCTCCCAGTCGATTTTCGGGGTCCGCCCGAACTCGCCGCTCCACCATACGATGGTGCTGTCGAGCAGGCCGCGTTCCGAAAGGTCGGCGAGGAGCGTGGCCATGCCGCCGTCCATTTCCGGCAGTTTGCGGTTCATGATCTCGAAGTGGTTCTTGTGCGTGTCCCACCCTTTGTAGTTGATTGTGACGTAGGGCACGCCCGCCTCGACCAGCCGCCTCGCCGCGAGGCACGACTGGCCGAAGGTGTTCCGGCCGTACCGGTCCCGCAGCTCGTCCTTTTCCTGCGAGAGGTCGAACAGCCTCCTCGCCTCGCCGAACATCATCCTGTAGGCGTTCTCCTCGCAGAGGTCGAACTTGCCGAATTCCGGGTTTCCCTGCACCGCCTTGCCCAGCGAATCCAGCGCATGGAGCAGCTCGCGCCGGGACAGCTGCCGCTCGTCGGAGATGCCCGGCGCGATGATGCCCTCGACCTCGAAGCGCGGCCGGTTGGGGTCGCCTCCGGTGGCGAAGGGCTTGTATTTCGGCCCGAGGAAACCGGACTCGGAGAAACGGCCCTGGGGAGACGTCAGAACCACGTACGGCGGCGCCAGCCCCTTGTATCCGTGGTCGTACCCCTTGAACAGCGCCACGACCGCGCCTGCGCTGGGGTAGACGAGCCTGCCGGGCGGGCGGCCGGTCTGCGTGATGTACGACGCCGTCTCGTGGGCGGCGATTCCATGGGTCATGCTGCGGATGATGGAATACTTGTCCGCCTGCCCGGCCAGGAGGGGCAGTTTGGCGCCGATTCGAATCCCATCCACGTTGGTGGGCATGTCCTTGTCCAGGGGGCCGCAATAGTCGTAGCCTGCATTCGGCTTGGGATCGAACGTGTCCAGGTGGGACGGGCCTCCCCACATCCAGATCTGGATGACCGACCTCGCCCGTTTGGGGCCGTCCGGGGCCGGCGGACCGTCTTCTCCGGCCCACAGCCTTCCCGGCGCGCCCAGGCCCGGCCCGAGCGCAAGCCCGGCGGCGCCCAGAAGCCCGGCTTTCAGCGCCTGGCGGCGCGTAAGGGTGCCGGTCTCGAGTCTCACGCCCACCGCGTTCCTCCGCTCTTCTCCGGGATTAGCCCGGTTCAATGCCTGAAGAGGAATTCCTTCGTGTTGATTAGGGCCCATGCGAGGTCGACAGCGGCTTCCTGCCTGTTCACCCCCTTCCCGGTGAAGCACATCTCCACTGCGGCCAGTTCGGCGGCCGTCGGCTCCCGCGAAAGAACGGTCAGGTACAGCGTGCCGATTATCCGGCGATGGTCCTTCATGCCGGCCTTGACCAGGGCCCGCAGCCACCTGCTCCCGGCGAGGCCCTTCTGAAGGCCGGATGAATTGAGCAGGAACAGCCGCTGCGCATCCGACGGAGTGTTGTTCCGCTCGGATTCCAGGCCCGTGTCGCGGGCCGGCCGGCCGAACAGCTCGAGGAAGGGGCTGGTGATGCTTCCGTCGCAAAGCGTGATGCAGCGCTTTTCCGCGGGAACGAACGTGAAAGGCTCGGGGATCATGCTGATGTAGTTCTCCCTGACCCCGCAGAGCTGGCGCAGCGCGTCCCCCAGCACCTCGGCATCCAGCTGGCGCACCTTATAGTACGCGAACAAGGCCCCTGCGGACTGGTGATTGCTCTGCGGAATCGAGGACTGCTGGTACGTGCAGGAGTTGAGGATGATTCGGTAGATGTGCCGCAGGTCGTACCCGCCCCTGCCCAGCTCCCACTCGAGGTATGCCAGCAGGTAGGGGTTCGACGCGGGGTTGTCGGGCCTGAGGTCGTCAGGTTCGTGGACGATGCCGCGGCCCAGGAGCCACGACCAGATGCGGTTCACGATGTTCCGCGCGAACCACTCGTTCCTGGCGGAAATCAGCCAGTCCGCGAACGCGCAGCGCGGGTCCGCCCCGGCGGGAATCGCTGCCCTGGACCCGTCCGGGAACGCGCCGTCGAGCGCGCCGGACCGGGCGGGGTCCTGGAAGACGATTTCCTCCTTCCATTCCGCCGTTCCCTTGAAGGCGACGCGCGAGAAGAAGGCCTCCATGCCGGCCCTGCGTTCCGCGGGCCAGTTCTCCCACCGGACTCCCATGAACGTCAGGGCCACGGCTCCTGCAATCGCCGAAGCCCCCCGGCCCTGAATCGCGCGGTAGAAGTTGACCGCCGGAACGCGGAAATTGCTTCCGCTGGACGTCAGCAGTTCGCGGACGAACCTGTCGTACGGCTTGTTCGTCCGGATGCTTTCGCGAATCCAGCGGTGGTAGGCCTGCACCGCGTTCGGCCACAGGTTAATCGGGAACTCCGCCTTGACCCGGAGCAGGTCGCCCCACTTCAAGGCCCAGTAGTCGGCGAACTCGTCCCTTTCCATGAGCTCGTCAATCAGGGCCGAGCGCTTGTCCGGATTGCCGTCATCGAGGAAGTCCCTCACTTCGCCGGGGGACGGCAGGGTGCCGATGACGTCGAGGAATACGCGCCTGACGAAAACAGCGTCGGAGCATGAATGTGCGGGCTGGATGCCGCGCTCCCGCAGGACGAACGTCACCAGCTCGTCGACCAGCCCATGCTGCGCGGAGAAAGGGGTCTCGAAGGGGCCCACGGCGGGCGCCTTCCCCCCATCTCCCGCGCCGGCACGGTCCTGCGGGATCCCGGGCCCCTGTTCCCCTCGGGCCTGGATTGCAGCAAGGAACGGCACTATGGCAGCAAGCAACGCAATCCGGATTGTTCTGGTCATATCAGCCGTGATCCTCGGGCGAACCGGTATACTTGCATTACGGACACATCGGGTTTGAACACCCCAGCCGGTCCGGTGTTTCGCTCTAAATACGCATTAAATCCCCGGGGACATGGGCGAGGCTCACATGCACGCGGACGCTGGACTTCCGGGAGGGATGACGGGACCACTCTTGGCAGCAGGGACGGCTCTCGTCCTTGATTTCCGCAGGCACGAGAGGACAGGGAGACCGCTGGGATCCGATCGCTTCATCGACAGGCTGGAAAAGAAACTGGAGCGCATCCTTCGGAAGATGAGGCCGGGCCCGAAGCCCAGGAAAAGAAGGACCTGAATTAAGTAAGGTGTCCCCGGAACCCCCTATGGGACACCACGAGGTACCAAATCGGACATTGCGGCGTAAGTCCTTGCGGCAGGCGTGACAGCAAAGACACTGTGGATGGGGATTTCCTATAGTTCCAACTTACTGCAACGATCATTTCATCGAAAAGACTGTGGGACCACTACTGAGGACACCACCTATGGGAGAATTTGCCCCTACCATCCTATCTTTGAGCTCCTGGAAGACCTGAGCTCGCGTATTGTTGGTTTCCGGCCCCCTGGGGCATGTTTGCCGTCCCTTGTCCGCCCGCGCTCGCAGGGGGAGGACTGAAGCCCGGCCCGGTAACACCGCTTGGACCACCATTTGGTCCAACTCCTACTCCCGTACAGCCATTCCCTGTTCCGGTACTTGGTCCGGGCGGGTTGAAGACGCCTGTCCCACGCCCAGAATCCCCACCCCTTCCCCCGGTGTCATTCCTTGCATCACCTCCTGTGCCGCCTTGTCCTCCATTCCCCATCGCAGACCTGCCATCACCTTGAGGGCTGGTCTGCGTAGCTGTCCCGTTTCCGCCAGTCCCTCCCTGTCCATTATGATTCCCTTCGTTGCAGACGCCAGTACCCCCGCCACCTCCTCCCCCGCCAGTTCCTGAAGTAGACCCGCTGGCAAATCCGTTGCTGGCTGACCCACCCCCCCCAGATCCGCCGTTTCCGCCGTTGGCACCCGGCGCTCCATTCCCGCCTGCCCCTCCCTGCCCGCCGAAGCCTGCATTCCATTGCCCGGACGCGCCAGCAGTCATATTCACAGTCCCTCCCGAGGCCCCATCGCCCCCTCTCCCCTCTCCAGGGCCGGCATTATGTCCGCTTCCACCATTTCCTCCGACGACGACATGTACGGAATTGGGCGTTTCATTCTTTCTATCTACCGACTCTCCGGCACTGCCGTTCCGAACCTTCTTGTTCTCTCCCCCCCTTTCCAGCCTACCAGGCTCACCATCCTTGAGAATCTCGACAACAACCGGTGTTTTGCCCACAACCGCTGGTATTGGATGGGCCTTTTCTCTTGTGTGATCTCCAAGTTCACTCTTGATACTATCAATCATTCGCCGCAATGCTGCGTTGATTGCTTCCTTCTTCGCCTTCAAGTCTGAAGTCCCCGCGAAGTTTGGCACAATTCCCCCCTCTGGCGTCGTTCGGACCAAGCCCTCACGGAGCATGGTATTGAAAGCGTCCACCACTTTCTTTCTGATTTTATTATGGAATTCCGGAGTACAATACTCGGGAGGTGGAGGAGGCACGTGCCAATAGAAATACACCGATGTAAAGTTTCCTACTTCATCTACGAGGTTGATTCGAATCGTGTCGCCCGTCTGGCCGGGAACCTGCGCTGAGAAGCTCCCTCTAAAATCACGGTTTTCCTTCTGGATAATGAGTCCTGTTCTCAAGTTGATGAATTCCATTTTTACCGGAAAAGTCTGATCCGTTATCGTTCCATCAAAAGCGAGAAAATCGAGGTATTCGGGAAACCCATACGTCCAAACGGCATCCTCATCCATCCTCGGCGGGCTGGAGTCCTGCTCACCTTGGGGAACCGGATCGAGAATTACCGTTGTCTCGCGATTGACCGAATCCATTGCCGTCACAGATATTCTGTCCCCCGGCGAACACTGCAATTCTGCTTTAAAACTCCCGTCATCGTTGGATATAGCAGCAACGATGACGCCCGTGCGCAGGTTCTTCAGCGTTAGGCGCAACCTGCGCGAGAAATCATCTATGACCGCATCGGGGGTTCCGCATATGTGGGAAACCCCGCCTTCTTCTGGAACCGGAGAACATGCAATTCGAAACGTGAACAGATCCGGCGGCTTTATATCCTCGAGACCAGGAGGTAGTCCTATCTCTGGCTCAGGGACGATGGTCGCGCCCGAAATGTCTCTGGACACGGAATGGAGGACGATTCTCCCGGGATTTACAAGCGGGAAATTCACCATGCGAGCCGTGAGAGCCCCCCTGATGATGATCTCGCCCTTGGTGGACATCTTAATCTCCCCGCCGCAGGCTTGATCGGAATCGCTGGAGAGGGAGTCCGCGGATATCGCGCCCTCGCTGGAGATTGTTTTCGGGTCCCCCGTCTTAATCTCAATCTCACCTCCATCGCATGACATGCTGTTCGCAGAGATCCTGCCACCAATAACGTTCTTGAATTCCCCGAAACCCGCATTGAGTATTATTGTCCCCCCGAACGGAGCTCTGTTGCATATGGAATCCTTGACAGTATCAGTGGCACGCGACTCGCAAAGTATCATCCCCGCGTTCGAAACGCCCCACGTCGCCCTGACCTCGACCCTTGGCTTGGCTCCTCCGCACCGCCCTTCAATCAGACAGGAGGAAATCCTGGCCCCAGGTCCGTTCGTGAACATGCCTGAGGTTGAGATCCTCATAGTCCCTACCTCGGGGAAATAGTTTTCCGACCAGCCTGACGAAGCGTCTCCCGGAACGACCTTGTCGGATACATCCGTAGTTATTGTTCCTAGGTTGATGAAACCCTCGTCACCAGCGGATAACGTTATCCAAGCACCGCGTGTTGCACCCCTTTCACTGACTGCCGAGATGACACCAGACACACCATTCAAGAACCGAAAGGCATCCAGCGTGATTCCCACCTGGCCAGAATCGAAGTCCGTGTGATCGGACATGCCGCTGTTGGTCGTGAAAATCGAACCTATATTCTCCACCCAACAGGCTTTAATATTGATCTCCCCAGGATGTCCTGTCCCGGAGGAAACGTGGGACGCCGAAATGATCCCCGAATTCCCGATGTCGCCTCCAGACCTAATCCGGATGGAGCCAGCCTTAGGCGCTGGCTTGTTCCCCCCTCGGGGAGATGAAGCATTCGCCGAGATAGAACCATCGTTCTTCACAAAAGATCTCGTGCCCAGGATTTCGGCAACAATGTCGATGTCCCCTCCCCGGCTTCCGAGGTTTGAAGCATCCACCCTCATGGCACCCGTGGCGACGATATTGAGGCTTCCGCACGAGATCTCGATTATGCCTCCCACAGAAAAAAGAACTCCGGGCAGAGATATTGTCCCGGCGACTATAATCGGACCTGCGGTCTCGATGTTGAGTTTCCTCCTCCCAGGGTGAAGTCCGGCGGCAACGATCTCGGTCCCCGCATCAAGCGTCACGGAATTCTTGCTTTCGTGGATCATCTTAATCTTGACAGACCCCTTCTGTATCACGAAAGATCCCCCCTCTGAGAAATGGAGACTCTTGTCATAGAAGAGAACACCAGGCTTGACCGCATGCAGATGATCTACAATATACTCTTCGTCCGTTTCCCGGTCATATGGTCCGATTTCTCCTGCGGTCAACGGGCTAGCCATCAAGGCGAGGAACATGAAACCGAGGAATGACGTCAATCTAGTTCCGTGCATCATTTCAGACCTCCTTCAGGGGATCGGCGGGTGCTTCCTGTGGATTCCTGCAAATACTTGCTTGAGAATTGCAAGGAAACTTCTGCCTCTAGCTTGCTTTGTACTCGCCCCATGTACCCGGCAAGCCTGCATCTACCTGTCAATCTTGAAGGGAATGGCAAATATGGCAATAGAGGAGAATCGGCAGGAGGGATGCATCCCCCCCTGGAAACGTGGTGTGGAAGCCCTTTGTTCACGATGGCTCCCAGAAACCTCAGATTCGACCTCCCTCTGTTTCATTCCGGACTCCCTACCGATGAAGCCCCGACATTGCTCGTCGCCCTCCAGCCCCAGGTTCCCCTACCTCCACACCTACCATCGTACCCACGGAACAACTGGTGTCAAGGTGTCAAGATGTTTTTCGAGAAGTATTCTCACCTCCTACACCACGCTCGCCTGGCCCCCCCTCCTCTTCCTGCTCCTCTGTGTCACGCCGCCCGTCGCATGCACAGCCAGCGCCAGCGCCCAGACCGGCGTTCGTGATTAGACGCCTGCAGCGACCCCCTTCAAATTCGAAATCCTCAATGGATTGCCAAACGGAAGGCATCCAGCCCGAAATGACGCAAAAAAGCATGTGATGACAAAATGCCTGTTCCCGGGCATCGGAGAGGAAATCTGCA
>JBFZBV010000562.1:0-12122 GCA_041308285.1 Planctomycetota bacterium
TGGCGCAGGCCGAGCTCGAAGCCGGATTGGACCCGGGTCCCAGCCATCTCCAGGCCCTGGCCGACCTCAACGAGGCAGTCAGGGAGAACAAACTCCACTGGCAGGCTTACGCCAGCATGGGGAATCTCTACGAGAACATGCGGCGGTTCGACGAGGCGGCGGAGGCGTTCGGGAAGGCGATGGCGATTGTGGGGGACAGCGTGCCCGCCCTGAAGAAATCCCGGGACCGGGTCAAGGGGCTGGCCCGGATGCCGGGCTGGATCTGCGACATCGTCGACGCCAACGAATCCATCCCCGGAGGCGGCTACAAGCGCGCGAAATTCCTCCTGGAAAAGGCAGTTTCGGAGGCTTCCGCCGCCGGAGCCTATGCCGACAGCCGGTACGCCGACTACCTGTGCGGGGCCCACTACAACCTGGCCTGCATCCATTCCCTCGCGTCGGCGGGCAGGCAGAGGCCGTCGGACGAGGCGAAGAAGCTGCCGCCGGACGAGGAGGCGGCGCTCCGCGGGAAGGCCGTCGGGCATCTTCGGATGTCGTTCAAGCTGGGCTGGACCGACCTCGACCACATTCGTGCGGACACCGACCTCGATCCCATCCGGGGCAGCAAGGAGTTCGAGGCCCTCATGCTCGAATTCCCGCCCGGCGGAGGCGGGGGGAAGTAGCCCGGTTCGCGGCGCGCAAGGCGCCGCGGATGAGGTCAGTCGTTCTTCAGATCCACGTTGATTTCGGACAGGACCTTGCTGAGCCGCTCCTCCACCATGTTGATTCTGGGGACGGTGTCGAGGAGGAAGGCTTTCTTCTCCGTGGACACGTATATGCTCAGCGTGCCGGAGAACAGGAGTCCGTACTCGAAGATGTCGGTGATTTCCTTGGTTATGCGCACGTTCGGCGCGGGGTAGCGCTCCTTGTCGCCGAGCATCCCGTGGTGATGGGTGATTTCGTTGCTGGTGACTTCCCAGTAGTTGAGCCTCGTGTGGCAGAACATGAACACGAAAAGCACGCCCAGGACGCCGGACACCCCGAAGTAGAACGAGGAGTTGGCCCATGCATCGATGCCGGAGAGGGCGTTCCTGAGCCAGGCCAGGATGGAGATGTCCGTCTTCGCAGAGATGAACAGGGCGGCGAAGATGAACGCCACTACGAAGAAGAACAGGGCGATGCTCTTCAGGCGGTTGAACTCGAAGGTCATGACGAAGAGGTTGACGCCGAATATCATGAGGAACACGAGCCCCAAGGTCCCGCTCGCGTGCTCCGGTTTCGCCCCGAGAGACAGGATCCCGAACAGCACGGACGCTGCGAGCAGGGGATAGAGGAGCACGGCCTTGGGCCATGACCTGATGCAGACGCGCTCAATCTCCTGTTCCGTGATCATCCTTGGCTTTTCAGCCCCGGTCCCCTCATGGTCGTCGGCGGGCATCATGCATCCCCCAAACTCGGCGGCAGGCGGCCGTCTCGTCACTTGTCGCCCTTCTTCTTGTTCCTTTCGGCTGCTGAGGCGTAGAGGCGGAATGCTCCGACCGTCGTTGCGGAGGCGGCGAGCCAAATCAGGCCGAGGCCGAGAAGGAATTTCACGTTGATATTCAGCTTTTCGACGTAGGTGTAGATGAACGAGTTGGCGTCCGTCCTGCCGGTGACTCCCAGCCCGAGGGCACGGAAGCAGAGCGCGGCGAGCAGGGCCAGACCGGCCGCGAGCGCGACGTACTTGAAATCATGCACCGTGGGCGCCAGCGCGATTATCACGTTGAGGCCGACGGCAATCATTATCCACAGCCCCGCGCCGCCGCCCCTGCGGGGCAGGATTCCGGTGAAGAACCAGAGGATGAAATCCAACAGCGTCTCGAAGAACGCCAGGGGCCTCTCAATCAGCAGAGAGAACTGCGGGAGGGGATCGGGCACGACTGCAGGCTCCCCGAACGCGGCGTTCAGGATGCAGAAAAGCAGGAGAAGGCAGACGAACGGCACAACGGCTATGACCATCCTGCCGGGCCAGCCGATTTTGGGATCCCCGTACTTGATAATCTCCTTATCGTCGTCCAGGAGCCTCGTGTCCTGGATTTTCGCGCCGACCATGTAGCAGCTCAACATCTTGAACATGAGGAGGGCGGCCAGCCCGGGGAGGAAGAGGAGCTTCACCGCCTTCTTGCGGAGTATCGGGCCGTACACCTGGTGCAGGACGAACGTCAGGCCGCAGAACACGAGAAACCAGATTCCAGCGGAGAGGAGGGCCGCCAAACACACCTCCATGCGCCGGTTTCCCAGCCTTCGGGCTCAATCCCCGGGGGGAATCGGCGCAGTCAACCCTGCTTCCCATTCTCCTCGGATGCGGCGGTTTTTTCCAGGAGTATTTCGAACGCGTTCCTGGCAGCGTGCTGCTCAGCTTCCTTCTTGTTCCTGCCGCGTCCAGCGGGGAATTTCCGCCGGCCCACCTTCGCGATTACCTCGAAAACCTTCCCGTGGTCCGGGCCTTCCTCGGATATCACGGAGTACTTCGGCGTGGCTTTGAAACGCTTCTGGGCGAGATGCTGCAGGAGCGATTTGTAGTTCAGCTCGTGCTTTTCCGCCAGCACGGACCCGATTCTGGGGCTCAGCTGCCGCAGAATGAAGCTCTTCGCGGGCTCGAACCCGCCGTCGACGTAGATGGCGGCGATTACCGCTTCCAGCGCGTCCGCCAGAATGGAGTCCGGAAGCGGCGCCAGCTTCAGCAGCCCCTTGCCGACCCGGAGGTGCTTCTCGAGGCCCAGTTCCCTTGCGATCTGCGCCAGGATTCTCTCGCTTACCACCACGGACTTGACCTGCGTGAGCCCTCCCTCGTCGAAGTCAGCGTGCTCGCGGAACAGGTATTCGGACACTACCAGGCCGAGAACGGCGTCTCCGAGGAATTCGAGCCGTTCGTTTGTCTGGATTCCCGCATCGCGGAGCGAAGTATGGGTCAGCGCGCGCGACAGGATTTCCCTGTCGAGGAAAGCGTATTGCAGCTGCTGCTCAAGCTCCGGAATCTGCTGCGCGTCCTGGGATTCGGTCATCGGGCGGGTCTCCGGGCAATCAGGGCCGAGGCCGTCTCTAAGAGATTCAGTTCGATTTGTCGGAGCCGGTGATGATGTGGATTTCAGCCAGCGATACCCTCTTGGCCTGCAGCGGCCTTTCTTCGTCGTTGCGTTTAATCCATTCGCTGACAAGGATTTCCGGCGTGCTCTGGAGGAGCTCGACGATTTCCTCGGATGAAACTGCTGTCGCGATCAGCTTCGGAGCAGGTTGAGCATGGCCGTTCGACGGACTGGGCGTCTCGGCCGTCGCATGGCGAGGGCCTCCGGTCTTGCCTGCATTTCCCTCCGCCGGGGAGGCCGGGTTCTTCTTGGACTGCAGGGCCTTTCCGATTAGTCTGCTCGCTTCCTTGGGATCGAGCGGCTTGGGGTTTTCGCTGCCGGGTTTGGGGGCGATGGCCGTGCTCTCCTATTGACCTGAACGTACTATTCTGCTACCGTCACGGTCGGGACTGGAAGAGGAAAAATAACACGGGGAATGGGGGGGTTCAAGCCTTATTCTGGAGAAGGTCATTCTCAACCTCGAATTCACGAAACGCGAAAGTGCGGGACTCGAAGTGATGGTGGGGGTCGTTTCCGGTTCCATAGACGCCAACACGCTCCCCAAATTCAAAGCCGCAGTCGAGACGCACCTCATGGACAAGCCGTCCTTCGTGGTAATCGACTCCACGGACCTGCGTTACGTCAATTCGTCCGGAATCGGCGTCCTCATCAAGATGGCAATCGAGTTCGCGAACGTCGGCGGCCTCTACTGCATGGTCTCCGTGCCCCAGAAGATACAGAGTCTATTCAAGGTTCTGGGGATTCTGGACGTCCTCAAGATATACGACAACCCGGAATCTGCGCTGGAGGACATAAAAGCGCGCTTCGGGAAGAAAGAAGCCCTGAAACCTGCCGCCCACGCCAGGCAGTATCCGCTCCTAATCCAGTGCATAGGCTGCGGCAGGAGGATAGAGATACCTTCCGACGGCTATTTCAGCTGCCCGAGATGCGCCACGTATTTCTCCGTGAAAAAGGAAGGCAAAATCAAAGGGTACAAGATTGACCGGCCGATTCACGCCGAACTGACCATGCCCGCATCTCCTGAAATGGCCCGCGGGCTCAGGGCCGTCGCAGAGGGCCTCGCGGACCTGAGGCGCTATTCCAAGCCTACGGTGCAGAGAATCCACCAGATGCTCGACGAGACCGCCACTATCCTGTCGCTCGGGAGGTCCGTCGACGGGGAGGTTTTCGTTATCTACCTCGTGGCGGACTCCAAGGAGTTCAGGGTTGCGATTAAAACGAGCAGGAACGTCTTCGATCGCAAGGCTTCCCCCCAGATATCGGACAACCTCCAGGTAATCAGGGGCCTTGTCGACGAGATGGAGATTATCACGCTCCCCATGGGGGGCCAGATACTCAAGCTGGTCAGCAAGGCCGCGGAGGACGCCCCCGATCAAACTTGAAAACCCGATTCCGGTCTAATACAATTGAATGCGTCCCGGCAGCCGAGAACCGGCCTTTTCCGGCAGGAACCTTGAACGTACTGAAATCATGATCCCGGCCAAGTCCGGCCCTTTCCGGACGAGCGGGACGAAGGAGCTGCGCATGCCATCGAGGGCGGATCTTCTCCTGGGGCAGATAGCCGTGGAGAAGGGTTTCATCAGCGAAAAACAGCTCGCCGAGTGTCTCAAGGCCCAGGAGAAGTACGAGAAGACCAGGACGCCCAAGCACCTGGGGCTCATACTGCTCGAAAAGGAATATGTCGACGAGGACGAGCTCGATCTCGCTCTCGAGGTCCAGCGCCAGAAGATGAACAAGAACGTCGACAATTCGGATATGAAGCTCAAGGATCTGCTGATTGGCCAGATTGCCGTGAACCTGAAACTGGCCACCCGCCTGCAGGTCGACGAGTGCCTCAGGGAGCAGGCCAAGATAGAAGGGCTGGGCATATTCCTGAGGCTTGGGGAAATAATGATTAAGAAGGGGTTCCTGTCGCAGGAGCAGGTGGACGAGATATTGAGCTATCAGAAAGGCCTGCTCGAGAATTTCCGCAAAGATGTCCTGGGCACCGAGGAATCCGAGTAATCCTGCCCCGGTAATCGCCTGCGCAAACCGTTTCGCAAGTCCGAGGAAAGCGGATTGCGGCAGGACAAGTCGCTTTCGTCCCCGTCCACGTTTTCGTACACGTACACGACTTGCATGGAACGAGAAGGCGCCGGAGAAGCTCGGATGAGCGAGGGGAAGTGGGAGAGGAAGGGCAGGCGGGAAGAGCATGAGGAAGGGTAAGGGGAAGTACGGTCACTCCATCTTGCAAGTCATCCACGAGCCCCCAAAACCCGCTCCCGACGACAGCCACGGACGATTCCGCGCGCGACTCTTCATCGCTGCCTCCGGAGCCAGCCTGTGGCACGCCGGTAATGCATGGATTATAATAAGGTTTCAGTCGCGTGATGAAACCATGTCCCGGACGAATCGGAGCCTCCATCGCGTCCGGCTGCCGCCGGCCGGGTTGATGGCTTTTCCATCGGGGGCCCATGATAGCGTATCTTTGCGACGGGTGCGGGAAGCCGCTGCCTCCCGACAAGGTGCGGCCTGAGGACGCGAAGCCCGGGCAGCGCATATTCTGCGACGAATGTTCGCAGAAATCCCAGCGCGATTTCGACGCCGTGTCATGCAAGGACTGCCAGGTCGCGGTCTGGCGTGACGGCGCTGCCGGCGGAGGGGTGTTCGACCTCGACAACAACGTCTTCTGCTCCTCGTGCAGCCAGAATCCCACGAAACGCTTTTCCCCGAAGAAGTTCCGCTGCAACCGCTGCGGGGACGTAATCTCCATCGAGGACCTGAAGGCGGGCCGCGCTGTGGCGGTCGAGGAGAAGGCGTACTGCAGCACGTGCAAGAGGAAGGCGCCCGACTCCCAACGGCCCGCAGCCGCCCCGCCCGACGCGCCCGCCAGGGCGAAACCCCCCGCTCCCGCAGCCGCCCGCATCGACGAATCCGATCCGGAGAAGTCGACCACCGCCACGCAGGCCGCCATGAAGAGCCCGACGCGGGGCACGGGGGAGGTGAGGTGCGACCTGTGCAACAAGTCGTTCAGGCTGTCGGACTTGAGGAGCGGATCGGCGCAGATTAAGGACGGAAAGGTGCTCTGCCCGCGGTGCCTGTCGAGGCTCTCCAAGCGCGCGGGAAGCTACGACTCGAAGTTCGTCCTGAGCCTGGTTTTCATCATAATCGTCTTCCCTCTCGTCAGCGCCGCCCTCATCGTCGTCGGCTTCATACTCGTCAACTCGTCGAGGGGCACGGGTCGGGAGGACGGGAAGGGCCAGCCGGACACGGGCTCGGCATCGCAACCGGAGCCAAGGCTGCCCGGCGTCGGGCCGGTGCAGCCGGTCACGGATCCGCGGGATTCGGCCGGCTCCACGCCCTCGTCCGCCGGGGCGGTGAACCTGTCGAAGGACGATATAACCGCGATTCTGAAAGCGCTGAAGGACGACGGCGCCAAGCCGCCCCCGGGATCGGCTCCAGGGCCGCGCATAAGGACCCCTCAGCCCGCTCCGAAATCAGGAGACGAAGGCGCCGCCCGGCCCGTGGAGGCGCTCCTCAATCATGCCGACCCGGCCCAGAGGATGGAGGGAGTCCTGAGGGCGGCCGCGTCGGCCGACGCGCGGGCGCAGATTCCCAAGCTCGTGGAGCGCCTCGGCGACACCGACCCGTTCGTGCGCGCGTTCGCCGCGCAGGCCCTCGGCAGGATGAAGGCGGCCGAGGCGGGCCAGCCCCTGCTCCGCCTCATACGGGATTCCGACAGGCAGGTCCGCTATGCGGCCGCGAGAGCCCTTGTGCAGGTCATGGACATAAGGTTCAAGCACGCCGACGACTTCAGCGCGGACGAGCTGGACAACTTCATAAAGTACCTGGAATGGCTCAAAAAGAAGAAGAAAGAAGACGGATAATGTCGCCGTCCGAGAGGGAGGCGGCCAGGAGGGGCGCGGACTTCAGGAAGGCCGTGATGAAAGGCCCGCCGTGGTTCCTCTCCGTGCTCATCATTCTCGCCCTGGGCGTAATCCTGTCACAGATTGCCGTTTTCAGGTACAAGCTCCCCCGTGGAGACGGAATCGCCGTGAGCGTCACGGGCTTCGAGGCCGGGGGCGGCGGGGACGAGAGGCCCGGAATGACCGGCGACGAACCGGAAAGCACGCTCGAGAGGCTCGGCAAGCCGTCGGACTTCGGGGAGAGCCTCCCGGATTTCGACTCGTTCAAGACCGGGGACGGCCCTTCGGACCTGCCGGAAATCGGCCCGACCGGATCGCGCGATGAAGACGGGAATGCGGCGGGCCGCCGGGTGCCCGCGGCCGATTCCCGGAGGAATTCCGGCGGCGGCGGCGGCAGCGGCTCCGGAATCGGAAGGGGAGAGGGGTCGCCGTGGAGCATGCGGAGCGGTCAGGGCCGCAGCGACGGGGTGAAGAAGTACGGCGGCAGCGAGGCGTCGGAGAACGCCGTGGAGACGGGGCTCGACTGGCTTGCGAGGCACCAGTCGGAAGACGGCAGGTGGGACGGGGACGGGTACGACAAGACCTGCGCCGACGGCAGCTGCGGCCGGAACGTCATGTGCGTCGACTGCGACCAGGGGATCACGGGCCTGGCTCTGATGGCCTTCCTCGGCGCAGGCTACACGCACCAGAAGGGCAAGCACGGCAGGACCGTCCACCGGGGGCTGCAGTACCTCCTCGCGGCACAGGACGACTCCGGCAGCTTTTCGGAGAAGAACAACCTGCGATCGCTGTACAACCAGTCGATTGCAATCATCGCCCTCTCGGAAGCCAACGGCCTCACCGGTGACCTGTCGCTGGTCAAGCCCATCCTCAGGGGAGTGCAGTTCCTGGAGAAGGCCCAGCAGTCCGGGGGCGGGTGGACCTATACGCCATTCCCGGCGGCCGAGAGGAACGACACGTCCATAACCGCCTTCGTCGTCATGGCGCTCAGGGCGGCGCAGGAGGCGGGTCTGGACGTCGGCGGCTACGCCCTGGCAAGGGCCAGGAAGCACCTCGACAGGATGACCCTCCCTTCGGGCGAGGTGATATACGCGGACACGGGCACCAGGGCCGGCGACAGGGGCGCGGGGATGGTGGCCGCCGGCCTGTTCACGTCATTCCTTCTCGGCAGGCCGCCGGACCATCCCGTGGCGCGCAAGCAGCTGGCCATCATCAGCGCATACACGCCTTCGTGGAACACGCTGGACGGGGCCGTTCCCGGCGACCGGGCTCCGAGGAAGAGCTACATGTCCATTTCGAATTCGATGTACTACTGGTACTACGCGACGCTGGCCGCCTTCTGCGCGGGCGGGGAGGACTGGTCGGAATGGAACCTCGGGATTCGCGATCTCCTCGTGAGGCACCAGAGGAAGAGCGGCTGCGCCCGGGGATCATGGGACCCGGCGGATATCTGGGCGGAGGACATCGGGAGGGTCTTTTCCACCGCGATTCTGGTGCTGACTCTCGAAATCTACTACAGGTACGTGCCGGGCTTCCTCATGAACGCCTGCTCCGGCGCGTGGGAGACCACGAATCCGAGGGGCGAAGCCAAGGAGGACCGGGCCGGCGCGGAGCAGGAGAGGCTGCGCAGACTCAAGGACCTGATTGGAGACGACGGCGGCCGCTGAGACGCGGCCGGCGCGCGAGGCGACATGAAGCGACTTGCAGCCGCGGTTGCGGCGTCGGCGATTCTCGCCTGCGCCGCCGCGTCAGGGGCCGAGGACGCGGGCAGGCCCGCGACGGTGGCCGAATTCCTGGAAAAACAGGGGCTCCGGGAGACCGAGGCCTACAGGAAGATCCTGTCGGACGCGTCGCTCGAGATTAAGAGCCGCAACTACTTCCGAGCGGCCGAACTCCTCGTCAAAATCATGAAGGGCTTCCCGGAGCACCCGGTGCCGTGCATGCTCCTCGGCTTCACCTTCGGGTGCATGGGATACCTAGAGCAGGCCGGGCTGTACGTGCGCAAGGGAATCAGCGTATTCCCCGGCATACGCGACTCGGACTTCAGCTACGCGCTCCACCAGCCAGACAAGGACGAGATTGCCTGGCTCGTGGACGGCCTGCGGAAGAAGGCCGACGCTTCCCCGGCCGGGTCCGCGGAAAGGTCCACCGCAGAGTTCCTGTCGGGCGCGGTGCTGTTCTTCTCCGGATCCAGAGACGAGTCCAGGAAGGCCCTCGAGGCCGTTCAGCAGGGCTCCGCCGAGCACGCCGCGGCCGCGCACCTCCTGGCCGCATTCGCGGCCAAACCCGCGGCTCCGCCCAAGAAGGCCGAGAGGGACTTCCTCGAGGAGGGGAACAGGTTCTTCCTGTCGGGGATGTACCGCGAAGCGGCTTTCGCCTTCGGGTTCGCCTTCATACAGGACCCCTCAAACGTGGTGGCCTGCTTCGAGCTCGGGCACTCGCTGTTCGCGGCGGGCGAGTACGACAAGGCCTCGACCGCCGTCGCCCTGGGCATCGCGCGGTACCCGGACTGGCCCGGAGTGACGATGGACAGGCGGGAGTTCTACTCGAAGGACCTGAAGGGGGATTTCGACAGGCAGGTCGCGGACCTCAGGTCGAAGTGCGAAAAGGAGGCTTCCGCGCCCTCGCTGTGGTTCCTCCTCGGATACAACCTCCACTTCAGCGGGAATCCCCAGGGGGCGAAGTCCGCGTTCGACAGGGCAGCCGCCCAGGGATGGGGGCAGCAGGTCGAACGCTTCCGCAACCGGTCCGGGGGGCCCGCGGCCCCAATCCCGGGCGGCGGTGTCGACGGCAAGGAGCCCGGCAGGCCGGACACGGGGGAGACTGCGGTCCTGGACGTCTGGCTGAATTACCTGGCCCTGGGCAAGAAGGCATTCGCCGCGGGCGACTACCGCCTGGCCGCGGCCCAGTACGCCAAGGCCAGGGAGATCAGGCCGGAAGTGGCCATAGTCACGTTCGAGGTCGCAAGGTCGCACTTCGCGGCGGGGGCGTTCGAGGAGGCCGGCAGGGAGGTCCGCGCGGGCCTCTCCGCTCTGCCCGAGGACGAGAGGCACCGGGTCACGTGGAAGAGCGCGTACGACGACAAGGCTCTTTTCGAGAAGCACCTGGCGGCGCTGTCCGAAGCCGTCAGTGCCTCGGACAAGTTCAACCCCGAAATCGGATTCCTCTACGCCTTCTCCCTGTTCTATTCGGGGGACTTCTCGAAGGCAGCCGAGGAATTCGAGAAGGTGTTCGTCCGGAACCCGCAGGACGCGCAGGCGATTTACTACTTCAAGCTCATAGACAAGCTCCTCAAGAAGAGGTAGCTGCCGGACGGAATCCGAAAATGATGGAAGCCCAGTCAAAGCCCGCGGCGCCGGGCGGGCGAGACGGCAGCCGGCGAGCGAAGGCGGCCGCGGCCTGCGTCGCCGTCCTTGCGCTGGCTGCGGGCGCGTACGCGCTCCACGTCCAGCCCGGCGTGGAGGGGAATCCGGAGAGGGACCTCCTGGACTGCGGCGAGGCGATGGGGCTCGTCTCCACGTCTCTCCTGCGCTGGAACGCCGCTGGAGGATACGGCCGGGAGTACCCGGAGTCCCTGGATGGGCTCGCTTCCGAGGGCCTCTTCCCGGGCGGCAGGGTCCCCGAGTGCCCCCTGACAGGCCGCTACAGGTACGAGGGGCAGCTGAGACCGGACATGCCCCTCGGCACGATACTCGTCTGGGAATCGGGCCCGGCCCACGAGTTTCGAAAGGGCGACCGCGTCGCCCTGCACTATGTCTCCGCGACGGCGCGCGTCTATGCCATGGTCCAGGACGTCGGTCCGGGGGGGGAGACGGCGGCCAGGGAGCGGCTCGCGGCCAGGTTCGAGTCGGCGCTCGAGCGCCAGCGCAGGGCGGTGGACGCGGTCCGCAGGGCTCTGGCCGGCGACTCCGGGGCCTGGGACGGCCTCGAGACGGCGCTGGCCGGCGGATCAGACCCCTTGGCCGCGGCCTTCGCCGCATATGCCGCCGGCAGGGCGGGCAGGAAGGACCTCTGCGGGGCGCTCGCCAGGGCCCTCAAGGCTGCCGGGCCGGAGTTCGGGGAGCCGTCGTTTTCCCTGGCGGCAGCCCTGTGGGCCCTGGGCGGCCGTGAGGGGGCCGCCGTCCTGGCCGGCGGCCTGTCGAACGCCGACTACTTCGTACGGAGGCGGTGTTTCGCCATGCTCGAGCCTGCGGCGGGCGAGGATTTCGGGTACGCGCCCTACCTGCCCCAGGCGGAAATGGAGGCCGCGGCGCTGAGGTGGCGCGCATGGGCCGGGAAGGTGTCAGGATGACCGGCACCTCGCCGTTCGGCCGCATGGAAACCCTGACGGGCCGCCTGGCCGTCCGCTACAGGCTCATTTCCCGGGAGGACCTCGACAAGGCCATCTCCGCATGGGGGGCGAATCCGTCCCGGAGCTTCGACGACGTGCTGCTCGAGGGGGGCTGGCTGAACGGCGGGGACCTTGCGATGCTGAGGGGCATGGTCCGCGCCGTCGCGGGCCAGGAGGCGCCGGGCGGCGGCGAAGCCGGCGGAGCCGCGCCGGGCGGCAGGCTGGGCGAGTACGAGATTATCCGCGAGATCGGCCGCGGGGCCATGGGCGTGGTCTACGAGGCGAAACAGGAGGGCCTGAACCGCAGGGTGGCTCTCAAGGTGATGCCTTTCGACCTGACGATGGACGCGAACGCCATCGAGCGGTTCAGGAGGGAGGCGGAGGCCGCCGCGAAGCTCAGCCATCCCGGAATCGTCAAGATACTCACCATAGGGGCCGACAAGGGGCTGCACTACTACGCCATGGACCTCGTGGAGGGCCGATCGCTCGCGTCGATAATCGACACGGAAAGGCTGCCTTTCACGAGAGTCGCCGAGGTGGTGCGCGACGCCGCGCGCGCGCTCGACTACGCCCATTCATGCGGCGTGGTCCACAGGGACGTGAAGCCGGCCAACGTCATGATAAGGACCGACGGGGCGGTGCTCATCGGCGATTTCGGGCTGGCGCGCATCGAAACGACGGCCACGCTCACGAGACTCGGCGAAATCCTGGGCACGCCCATGTACATGAGCCCCGAGCAGGCCAAGGGGGACGGGCAGGGCGTGGGCCACCGGACGGACATCT
>JBFZBV010000563.1:0-3206 GCA_041308285.1 Planctomycetota bacterium
TCTTTAAGGGTTCCCGGCCGGTAAAGGACGTAACCCAAGGGTAACCTGCGAAGCCGCAGCCTCCTGGAAAAGCGCGCACATGTGAATTGACATAACATCAGTCAATTCAAATCTATACATCCGCCATCCTCGGCCGCCCTCACGGATTTGGCACGCCCCTTGCCATTCCAAATCCAACCCCTCTTTTTTCAGGGAGAGATAAATGAAAACCTCACGCCCAATCTCCCGAATGTCTCTTGCTGCGCTCGTCCTCCTGCCTCTCATGCTGTTCCCGGCTTGCGCGAGACAATCGGATTCCACAGACGGCTCCGTCCTCTCGGGAAGCAGGAGCTTCCCGGGACAAATCGCTGAAGCGGCCGCGGCCAATCCTACTGTCGAATCCGCGGCGGAAGGAGAGGGTTCGGATTCCCAATCCTCTGTCGCGCAGATTGGCAGGGACAATCCCGCCGCTGCCGTCGACGAAACCTTCGGGGCTCCCGGCTGCCCGTCGCCCTGGTAAGCCTGCCGCCCGGATTCGAACCGGTGAGGGAGGACCTCGACGCGCTCGTCGCCTCGGGCCTGGTGGAGAAGTACGAGACAGGGCCTTCGACCGTGACGCTCTACATGATTGAGCTTGCGGCCGGCGCGGCAAGGGAGCTCAAGTTCAGGTCCATCCCCGGGATTGCAGGCGAGCTGTCATCCGGCGAGTCGCGGGTCTTCGCGTACTACTCGCCCGAAATCGGCGCATCCGCGGCTTCGGTCGTGTTCTCGGTGTCGGGAGGGAAATGAGGCCCGGGCTTGCGCGGAGGCCTGTGCAACCGCGTCACTCTGTGATCCGATGGCGCATCTTCTTAAGGCTCACCATTCCATGAATCGGGACCTGGTCCCGATTTTCGATATCAGCGCACAACATCAAGTATGCCATTGAGTTGCATCAGCAAGGCTCAAATCGGGACCTGGTCCCAAATGCAATCGGGACCTGGTCCGCTCGGTCGCTCCAGTCTCCACTCCGCCTTCGCCTGTGCAAAATGCGGGCGAAGGCGAATCAGGAGAATCCTGCACCAATCAAGTTCGAAAGAGAGCCCGCAGAAGCTTCAGCCCAGGCTCAGGAGCGAAGGACTAAGAGGGAGGGGCGAGGGGTCGTGGCGCAGCATGCAGAATCAGGAGGATCAGTCTGCCGCGCAGCGGCATCAGGAGAATCAGGACACAGAGCAAGAGCTAGAAGTCCTTCTTCCTGAACGACAGGTAGGACAGGGCCAGAATGACCGCGATGAAGGCGAGGGAGGTGGCTATCGAGGTCCCGAAGTCGATTTTCTCGAATGCCTTGAGAGTGGCTTCGGATCCCATGCCCTGGATGGGCTCGCCCAGGACCATGAAGTACGTGCTGAGGTCGTCCATGTCCGACGTGCTCGGCAGGATTGTGTAGGCGACCTTGATTGAAGTCCTAATCCATTCCGGCACGTCGCCGAGCAAGCCGAAACTCATCCTGTTCACGATTGAGTTCGCGGTGTTGACGAGGAAGCAGAGGATCCAGACTGCGGTGGCCGCCGCTATGCTCAGTATCAGGTTTCGCCAGAGCACGGCGGCGAGGACCGAGACGCTGTAGAGCATGGCGAACATGAAGGTCATGGTCAGTATCGATCCGAGGTACCCGGGATGCCAGAAGCCGCTCTTCAATGCGAATGCGAACCACGATCCGCCGATTAGGATTGTCGCGTTGATGAACACGAAAAGCAGCCCGCCCAGGAACTTGGACAGGAGTATGCTCAGCCTCGACACGGGCTTCGAAAGGAGGAGGTCCACGGTGCCCTTGGACATCATCTCCGGAAAGAACCAGGCGGTCACGACGATTGCCACCAGGACGCCAACCCATCCGCCAACGTACTTCGCCAGAAGGGACTCCAGGATGAACACGAGCTGCCGCCCCGTGACGCCCTTGAGAGGGATTTCCATGGCGCCGAAGAGGAAAGTGAGCTTCTGCGCCCCCGCCGTCCTGAACGAGACCCCCGGCCTCGCCTCGAGCGTGTACTCCCCTTCTCCTGTCTTCTCAATGCGCGGGGCCGAGAACCCGGCCATGGACGTCTGGAAGTGGATGAAGGACATCATCCCGGTCTCGCCCTCGTAATTGGCCGCGAACTCGGGCATGCCCGGCATCGGGGGGACCTTCACGCGGAAGCGCTCCACCTCCTTGACTGTGAATTCCGCCCTGTACCAGGTCTTGCCGTCCCTCTCGAATCTGGTGATCCTGTCGAGCTTGGGCGGATGCCCCGCGGTCTCGACCTTCGTTTCGAAGCCGCTCGGAGCCTGGGTCCGGAACTGGGATTCGATTTGCTTGAAGATGTCCGAGACCGCCTCCTCCATGGGGATGTCCTTGAAGCCCACGAGGAGTATGAGCAGCGACATGAGGATGGAGAGCGAGGCGAGGACGATGAATATCTTGTTGTCCACCGCCTCGCGGAACGAGTTCGATATTATGGCCGCGAATGCGCGCATCAACGCCTCCGCCCCAAAGCCTCCGCGCGGCGTGGCCCGCCCGGATTATCCGACCTTCCCGATTCCACCGCCGCCTCCCGCCGCCTCGTCCGCCTCTATCACCTTGATGAACATCTCCTCCAGGGAGATCTTCACCGGGGTAATCGACCTGATCCCGACGCCCCGGGACCTGAGCAGGTCCACGATCCTGTCCACGTCTTCCTCGCGTGCGAGCGAGGCCCTGAACCCGTCCGGCGCCTCGGAAAACGACACGCAGACCGTGCCGAGCGGCTCCATGCAAGGGCCGAGGTCGCCCTTGACCGCGAACACGTACTCGCCGTGCGTCTGGGTGAGGTCCTTGATGGTCCCCTCCTTCAGCACCTCGCCGCCGTGCAGTATCACCACCCTGTGGCATATCATCTCCACCTCGCTCAGCAGGTGGGAGTTGATGAAAATCGTCCTGCCCCTGCGGTTCAAGTCGAGGATGATGTCGCGAATCGCCTTCCTGCCCAGCGGGTCCACCCCGTCGGTGGGCTCGTCGAGGAAGACCAGGTCCGGGTCGTGGAAAATCGCCTGGGCGATTCCGAGCCGCTGCTTCATGCCCTTCGAGAACTTCCTGACCTTGACCTTCTTCCATTTGAGGAGGCCCACGGCGTCGAGCGACGCGTCGATTTTCCCCCTGCGGGCCGACCGCGGCATGCCGGACAGCGCGCCGTAGAAGTCGAGCGTCCCGTCCGCCGTGAGGTAGCCCGGGA
>JBFZBV010000564.1:0-3623 GCA_041308285.1 Planctomycetota bacterium
CCGAACTCGTGGGCGACCACGGCTTCGTCGTACTCGTCGGTGTCGGACATGTCCAGATAGCCGCTGACGCCTCCCAGCACGTACAGCACCGGCACTTCCCCCGCCCCGAAATCCTTCATGGTGAAGAACGATGTGGACAGCGAAGATGCGTTTCCGGCCTTCCAGAAGATCCTGACGAGGGGCAGCGCCGAACCGGTCTTCTCCTCCGCCATCGCCGAGCAGAGCGCGGCGGTCCTCGCGGCGCTGAACGCCCCCGCCGGGTAGTACGGCTCCTCCGCCGGGGCGACGAGGTCGAGCTCCGAGGCCGTCCCCGCTTCCACGCTGAACAACTGGGTCTCGAGGCCGTACAGGGAATTCGACAGGTCGTCGGACAGCACGACGACGTTCTCCGCGGGCGAAAGGGGCGTCCTCGCCGCGGCGTACGCCCTGACCCGCATCTGGCCCGACGCCACGGCCAGCGACCAGTATCCGCGTCCGTCCGCGTGAGCAGTCCACGCCCCGGTCCTGGGGTAGGCTTCCAGCGCCTCCAGCCTGACGTAGGGACAGCACTCGGGCACCAATGCCCCGGAGAGGCCTTCAGGAAGGACCTGCCTCTGCTCGAATTCGACCCTGCCGAAAAGCAGGGCGCCTGCGGCGCCGAGGTCGCGGTATTCGTATCCTTCGGCGAGGATATTGAACTGCCCCGTCGGGTTCGTGACGTAGACCGGCCTCGGCCCTGGAGGGCCGAAGCACGCGGGCGTCAATCCGCGGACCATGCCCGCGTGCACGACATCGGTTTCCGTCGCGGGCACGCCCCCGATCATGACCGCGGTCCCGCTCGAGAAATTCCTGCCGTGCACGATGAAAGGGACGCCGCCGGGGACGGGCCCGAAGGCCCAGCTCACGGAGTCAATTTCCGGGCCGTAGGGCACGGTCAGGTATATCGAGAGCCCGGACTCGACCTCCGCGAAGGTCCCGTCGGCGTTCACGACCCTCACGCAGACCGGACCTGCGCTGTCTCCCAGAGCCCTGAACACGACTCGGCCGGCCAGGACTGAGAGGACCTGGACTTCCGTCCCGTCGAGAAGCACCGCCGCGCCGGACCTGAAGCCCGAGCCGTAGGCCGTCACGGTCGCGCCGCGGGGCGCAGAGGGCGGATCGATGCGGGCAATCACCGGGATTTCGTCCGAACTCGGCCTTCGCCTCGGATTCGGGCCCTCCAATCCGGAATCGAAGCAGCCCGCGGCGCAGGCGCACAGCGCCGCGGCCGCGGCCGTCAGCCCGGCCGGGCGGCCAGGGCCCATGTTCCACCTCAGAACGAAAGCGATATCGAAGCCCTCACTGGGACCAGGATTATGCTCCCGCCCTCGGACGCCCTGCCGGCGCCTTCGGCCGGGGCTTCTCCGACCCTGATCCCGGCGTCAATCATGAACGAGACCATCACGCCGGAGGAGTCCACGGTCCTGATTTCGATTCCGGCCGAAAATTCCGCGAAAAAAGCCTCACCGGCCCTGAAGTACCTGATTGTCGACCCCTCCTCCGGGCCCGGCCCCGCGGCCGTGCCGCCGGACAGGACGGACGCGTCGACCCTCGGGATCCACGAAATCCCCCCCGCTGCCCTCGCCACGGCCCAAATCCCGCGCGTGTCCGGGAAGGGCGGGAGCCAGCGCCGCAGGAGGCGGGACGGGGACGAGACGGCTATTGGCATCCTGGCCGACACGCCGGCGCACAGCCCGGGGGCGGCGAAGTCCTCGAACTTCAGCGTCAGGTCCCCCGCGGAATACCCCAGCCCCTCGCAGGACGAGTAGACGAACGACAGGAAAGCGTCGAGATATCCGTTCAGCCCCAGGCGGACTCCCGACTCGAAGCACATGCCTCGCCCGAAGATGTCGTCGTACTCCGGCGCCCCGCGTCCCAGACCGGCGTCCCCTCCCCCGACAATCAGGAGCCCGATGGACGACCAGGCCCCGAACCTCCCCGGCGCGTCGTCGGCATCCAGGACCGCCACCCCGCCCGCGGATCCGGAGGCCACCAGATCCTCGCCCGCCCTGTCGGGCCCGTCCAGCCGGGCTTTCCGGACGAAGGCGGAGAAGAGCGCCGCGGCCGCGGCCGGGCTTCGCCTTGCTCCGGCGCCTTCGGGATTCACGAGCAAGGCTCTGAAAAGCGGAGCCCCCCAGCCCGTCTTGAACGCGTACGAGACAGCCGCCGGAGCGGTCCCGTCGTCGTCGAAGACCGGTTCCGCGTCGACGACGACCGTGGATTCGTCCGGATTCCGAGGGTCCTCGGGGGCGTCGAGGACGTCAATCCCGGCCAGGGCATCCTCCAGGAAGCCGCGCAGGCCCGGTCCTAATCCAGCCCGGCCGGCGCGGCCGCGATCGAGGACCTGGTCGAGGGCGATTGCGTCGAATCCCTCCAGCAGATGCCCTCCGCATCCCGATGCGGCGGCGAGCGCGAGCGCCGCGGCCATGGACGCCAGCACGGCCCGTGCCGTCCTTCCCGCCCCCGTCGCCTCGGCTCTCCCGGACCGGATGCGCGTCAAATGTAGATCCTCAACCCCACGGACACGGGGAAGATCAGCATGCACTGGGGATTGTACTCGTACGATTCCGCCGCCCTCAGCGGCCCCGAGAGGCTGATTCCGGCCTCTGCGAACAAGCCAATCGACCCGGTGCGGTACTCAATCCCCCCGCACGCGTAGAGGAGATAGGTGAAGGTCCTGTCGAGGAACCTGCCGAGCGCGTCCCAGGTGGTGTCGACCACGTGCAGGCCGAGCTCGAGGGCCGCGGACACGACGAAGCCCTCTATCTCGTGCCCGGGAGGGCTCCGGAACCACTCGTCGGATTCGAGGGCCAGAGGCGCCTGCAGCGCGGCGCCAATCCTAACGCTTCCCGTGTCGAGCCTGTCGAGTCCGAGCCCGGAATCGTCGAAACCGCAATACGACGCGCGGATGCCGGCCTTGAACGCGGGGCAGGGCTCGTAGCCGAATCCGAGGGAGAAGGAGGAGCCTTCGTCCCACAGCGCCGAGTAGAGCCTGAGCTTGTCTATGTAGCCGCCGGAAAGGAACTCGAAGCCCTGGGAGTGTTCGATGTAGAACCTGCCCGCGAAAGCCTCCACGCCGCCTGCCCGTCCGGGGGAGGCTTCTCCGGCAAAAGCCCGGCCGCATATCAGCATGGCCAGAATCAGAGCCGTCCGCATGTTCCTCCGCGAAGAAAGGGGTCTTTTGCATATTCGAGCACCCCCGGGACCGCCGGGAAGCAAATATATAATAACCGACGACGATTGCGAAGCTTTAAGAGCCCTTAGCGGAGCTATTGCAATCCCCGGCGGAGCGGGCTATCTTTGTCCGCCTAGGTCGCATTTGTGGAGGTCTTCGGATGAGACATGCCCTGCCCGCGGCGGCCGGCCTGGCCGTCGCTTTGCTGATTCTGCCGGTCCCCGGGCGGATGGCCGGAGCGGAGGAGAAAAGCCCCGCCCCTGAGCGCGAAGTCAAATCAAGGCCGTCCGCATGGATTACCGACGCGTCCAACGAGAGGACGAAGATATCGGGCATCCGCATCTGGGAGGAGCACCTCGGGTTCCTCAACTTCTCCAACATCCCCATCGAAGCGCTGAGCTTCAAGCTCGGCAAGGCGGATTTGATGGTG
>JBFZBV010000565.1:0-2594 GCA_041308285.1 Planctomycetota bacterium
GGTCCTGCGTAGCCCTCGCCCCGGCTAATAGGCGAAGCGGGATGTCTTCGTGGTGAATTATGAACAGAATCGCCTGCCCCTCTCCGTACACTCTTGCTCCCCTCTGTGCCTCTGTGGTGAATACCTTCCCCGGCATGCGCGAAGCGGAAGGCTCCTCGAAAGGAGCCCCTTTCGGTCGCAACCCAGGCGATTCCGGGAGGATTGCTTTTCTTTCAGCCCCTCTCCACCTCCGAGGGGGAGAGGGAAAGGGTGAGGGGGCATACGCAGCGCGATGAATCTGATTGGAACGTGAGCGCTGCGTAGAGGAATCGCCTGCTTATCCTTCTCTTTTTGTTCTTCGTGCCCGGAGCAAGGTCCGCCTGAGCCCTCGCACAGGCTTCCTGGCGAAGGAGGATGTCTCTGTGGTGAATGAGATCTCCCTGTATCACCGTCACCCTGTGCCCGGCCGCTACCCAGCGCTTGCCGTTCTCGTGCGTCCTCGACGCAGGGGCGTTCACTTCCGGAGGGAAGTAATGGGAGAAGAAGAGGATGTTCATTGCGCGAAGGGATTCAGGATTTCCATGCCTTCGATTGAGGCATATCCGGAGAAATCCTCGCTGTACAGGCGGACAACACCGGCCTTTATGCAGTTTGCTACCAGAAGCGAGTCCCAGAAGGACAGGCTGTATTTCCTCCTCAACGACGCTGATTAATCGAGAACCTCCCACGTCGGAAGGATTGTCGACCAGACCGCCCTCAGTTTTTCCAGGACTTGCCCGGCTGTCTCGGGGTTGAAGCCGCTGGATTCGAGCTTTTTCGACGCGCTCATGAACTCGCAGGCTACTTGGAACGGGAGGGCACCGTCATCAAGAGCGGTGATGAGCTCTCTCGCCCGTCTCCTTTTTTCCGGATCCCGCGGGTCGAACGCGTACATCAGCACGTTCGTGTCAATCGCGTTCATGCAGATCTTCCCTGCTGAATCTGCGAGCGGATTGGGTCATCGGATTGCAAGCTATCAATTCCAGCACCTCCTTGATGACCTTTTCCCTTTCGGCCCGGCCGCGCACGGAGGGCGGCTGCACGAGAGACTTGCCGTGATTCTCTCCGCGCCTCCTCGATATGATGTACGCGGAGCAAATCGGAGTCCATTGGATAGGCGGCCTGAACGACTGGCTCATTACTCGACTCCGGAATTGAAGTATTGATTCCCGCCCTGCCCCTTCCTGACCCAGTTCATCTCGGAGGCGCTGAATTCGGGCCTTTTCGTGACGGCGGCGAAGAAAGGCTCTCCGTTGCCGTTGAAATCCAGGATGAAGAGCATGTCGTCTGCGCGTATCCCCACTTCAATCACACGGCCGTTCATCAGCCCCGCCGTGGGGAATATCGGGAACCGCCTTCCCGATTCGCTGTCCTCTACGATTTCCTCCCATTCGAGCCGCTCGCGCCCGCCGCCCTCCACAATCCGCCGGGGCGGGGCAAGGCCCCTGACAGCATCGGAAGAGTCCCTTCCCAGCATCTCGATGAGATTGCCCCTGAACCGGTCGGTTGTGAGCATCATCGGCATATCCGCATTCCTGTCCGGCACCCGCCTTTCGGGCCGGTCTCTTCGTCCCCTCCACCTCTTACATTGTACAGCCCGGGCACAGACCGGACAAGGCGTCCTGGGTGTTATCGAAATTCCGCTTATGCGTTTATTCTACCACTCGAACGCAGTCTCCAGGGCCCTGCCTAGGAGGGCGGACTTGCCGATTCGCCTCCGGCCCCAGAGCACGAACATGACTCCCCCGCGCCTCCCGAGGTGGTCCCGGAGGATTCGAATTTCGCTCTCCCTGTCTATGAATTCCATTCCTGCGGAGCAGCCTCTCAATCAAGATGTAGGCAGAATATCATATTCTGTTTACAGCTTTCAGCCGCGGGTTCTTGCACTGCGCTTGTAGACGGGGATCCGTCGGGTCGTTGGGTCGTCCCCTGACCCGCCCGCCAGCCGCGGGCTGACGCCCCGTCGTCCCCCGCCCCGCGCACGGAACCGCGGGCGTGAGCCCGCGGTCGTACGTTCCCGATAACATTCCACACCGCAGGCTAGCGCAGGGGGGTGTTTTATAGAATAAACTACCGCTGCCTGCCCTGCGTAGCCCCGGCCCTGGCTGACAGGCGGAGCTGGGGCCTAACGGCCGCGGCTCCGTTCAGCGCCATTCCGCGGCTTAGTTCGGCGTCACTGGGGGGCCGTTCAGCGCTACAGCGACGCGACCTGCGCGGCAATCCACCGGTAGGTCTTTTCCATGCCTTCGCGCAGGGGGCGGGTGGGCGCCCAGGAGAGCTTTTCCTTGATGAGGCGGTTGTCGGACCTCCGGCCGCGGACGCCGAGGGGCCCGTCGATGTGCTTGACTGCGAGTTTCTTGCCCGCGATCTCCATGACCATCTCCGCGAGGCCGTTGATGGAGATCATCTCTTCCGACCCGACGTTGAGCGGGCCGGTGAAGTCCGATTTCATGAGCCGTTCGATGCCTTCGAGGCACTCGTCGATGTACAGGAACGAGCGGGTCTGGAGTCCGTCGCCCCACATTTCCATCTCCCCGCCGTCTTTGGCCATGGCGACTTTCCTGCACAGCGCGGCC
>JBFZBV010000566.1:0-3990 GCA_041308285.1 Planctomycetota bacterium
CTCCGATCCGCCTGGGGGGTGTGATATCATTCAAACGACCGGATGGATGATTTGTTACACGACAGCATGATTATATTGCATGTTTTCCGCGCCGCCGCCGGATTTCTCGCGCCTGCTTGCATCTTTGCGGGCTGCGCAATCCACGGGTCCGCGGAAATCACCCCAATCACGCGCGATTCGAGCCTCGAGTTCATCGAGCAGTCCTGCTTCTCCGAACTCGTTTCCCACATCCTCCCCGAGGGCCTGGTCGTCTACTCGAGGCCTGATCCCTGCACACTCCGGGACCTGTACCGCAGGGGCGCGATCCAGGCCGACGGCGCGTACTTCAACGGCTATCTTCTCGCCGCGCTCTCGCTCAAGTACGCCGTGACCCGGGACGAGACCGTCCGCGGGCTCGCCTTCGCCGCCTGGTCCGCGCACCACAGGCTCGTCGCCGAATCGGGTTATCCGGGCCTGGTCGCGAGGTCCTTCGGGAAGAAGGACCCCTCGGACGCGAATTGCGTCTTCCGCAGGGACGGCAGCGGAGACGGGCTCTGCGGCTGGCTCTTCGGCGCCGGCGTTTTCGCCAGGCTCGCGGCGGATCCCGCGCGCAGGGCCGAGGCCGCCCTGGACTTGAGGGAAATCGTCAGGCACATGGCCAGGCACGACCTCAGAATCCACGTGTCCGAAAACGAGCCCGCCCCCTACGGGGATTTCGGCACGCCGGTCCTCGCGGTCAGCATCGGCCACAGGGCCGCGGCCATGGAAGCGCTCGCCTCGCTCGCCCTGCGCCTGAATCCCGCCGACCCGGAATGCCTCCGATTCCGCCGGCTTCTCGACGAACGCGGATATCCGGCGCAGTTCGCCGCGTTCCACTCGTGGTTCCCGCACCACGCGGACAACTCCATGATGTACGCGATGAACCTGGTCACCGCCGTCTGGAACCAGGAGAACGCCGATTACAGGGCCCGGTACCTGGAAGGGGCAGAGGAATTCTGGGAAAGGGTCCACGACTGGCAGATGGCCTTCTACGGCCTCGCATACAAGTTCGCCGGCGGCAGGGCGAGGCCCGAGAGCATCAGGGATTCCATCGACAGGCTCGCGAACCTGCCCGTGCGGCACCTCGCCCGCAAGGGCGAGAATCGCATGGTCAAGGCCAGGATGCGCATCGTGCCCATCGAAAGGAGGCCCTCGACCTCCTCGCACTGGGCCCAGAACGTCTGGCTCGAACTCGCCCCCGGCCTGCGCGAGCCGGCCGGAGCCGCGACGTGCAGGCTCGACTTCCTGCTCGCATACTGGCTCGGCAGGTACATGGGCGAATACGCGCCGAGCCTGACCGGGGATTGAAGCGGGGCCGCAGCCCGGGGACCGCGGATCCCCCGCCGTCAGAAGGACACCTCGATGCCGGTTCCGAATTCGCTCGACCCCTTCTCGAAGAGCGGGATGCTCCCGTCGGAATACGAGAGGAAGGCGCTGATTCCCGCCCCGAGCGGAATCTTAATCTCCAGCTCCACGGCGGAGAAGAATCCCGACTTCGAGAACCTGAAGGGCCTGCCTTGCGGCGCGAGCCACCATGCCCACCACCGCAGCGTAATCACCGGGAACGACATCTCGTCGCCGCCCTTGCCCTGCGATCCCGCCTCGGCCGCGTCGTCCGCGTCGTTGCCGATGACGCTCCCCGCAATCTCGATTAGCTCCACCGGCAGGGGCTGGACCAGCCTGATTTCCATGCCGAGGACCCATCCGCTTCTGCCGCTGCTGACCTGGCCGGCAATCCTGGACCTGTACCCGAAGGACAGGGCCGCGCTCCAGAACGACTCGTGGACCGCCCTCGGCGTCCCGGGCGTGAGCCCCGCGAGGTCGAAGGGCGTGAACGGGAAGAACGCCCCGCCCGACAGGAGCGCCGATGCGTCCTGCCTCCCCCAGTCCTCCGACGCCAGCAGCTTTCCCGACAGGCTGAGCGTGAGGAAACCGGGGAGCAGCTCCTGCAGGCCGGGGTCCCTGCCGTAACCCAGCCCGAAGCCCGTGAACGCCCCGGTGCCGGCGAGGACGTTCATCTCGTGGGCGTTTCGCCTGTCGGCCTCGTCGCCCGTCTCGAACGTGAATTCGGCGTTTATATCGGCCCTTATCTCCGGAGGGAGGATTGCGGAAAGGAGAGGAAGGGCCTGCGCCTTGACGTCGATTTTCGCGCTCTTGTCCGCCGTCACCTTGGCCGACACCGACAGGACGCCCTTCAGAATCTTCCACGGGGACCTCCCGGCGTCCGACAGGAAGGAGTGCGCGTCTCCGCCGCGCACCCTGAGAATCACCGGCACGGTGAAATCGCCGGTCGACGGCTTGCCGCTCACGCCGACGAGGAGGAAGTAGCGCCGCAGCTTCGCGTTCAGCCAGAGCTTCATCCCCTCCGATCCGAGATCGTTCGACCCGCAGTCGAGCCTGCCCGAGGCGCTCAGACGCTCCCCGCCAGGGGGGCCGTCCCTGCCACCCGCACCGCGCTTGACGAAAAGGTAGAAAACGCCCGATTTCAGGTCGGCCGCCCCGGCGGCAATCCGCATGTTCCTCGCCCTGAACGCCCCGCCGTCCCTGAGGGCGGAGAGCGCCTCGGCCAGCTTCGCGGGCGAGGCGGACCTGAACGCGCCCATGGAAAGAACTATCGCGAGCCTGTCGCGCAGCGGCCAGTTCTCCCGGAGGATGCGGACGTGAGCCGCGACCTCCGCCGAAAGCGGGTCCTTGGAGGCCGGCGCGGCGCCGGGGATTCCCGCCGTCCAGGCGCCCAGGCCGGCCTCTAGCGCCGCGGCGGACCGCGCCGCGGCCGAGACCGCCTTCCTGAACGTCCCAATCTCCGCCTCGCCCCCGGGAACGTCGTCCGGACCCAGAAGGCGCAGCGCTTCGGCCGCGCGCCCCTCGAGACCGCCCCCAGGCCCGGCCCGGCCCCGGCACGCGCCTTGGAGGACCTTCCGCGCCGCCTCGAACGACCGGTCGTCCAGGGGCCCGCCGTGCGCGAGCATCCCGAGGTCCGCGAAGTCCGAGTCGGTCCACGCGCCGGGCGGATCCCCGCCCCGCTGATACACCGCGACCGCGCTCTGCCTCGAGTCGGCACGGACGTCCGCGGCCAGAGCGGCCGCCGCGGCGGCCGCGCACAGGATGCAGATTCCTCTCATCCGGGCTCCGAAGGCTTCAAAAGCGTGAAAAGAGCGGCAAGGAACTCCCCAATCCTCCTGTCCCGGTCGGCGGGATTGGCGAGGCACCTCCAGGTCGCGCCCTCGCCGAAGACGCGCTCCCTCTTAGAGGCCAGGAGATTCCCGAGCCTGCGCCAGAACAGCTCCCGGGCGGCGTCCGCCGACACCACAGGGCTGCCGGAGAACCTGAGCGAGGAGAGCTTCGCCCTGCGGAATGCCGCGGGATCCGCCATCCCCTTCCCCATGCCCACGAACTCCGCGCAGTCCAGCAGGACCGCGTGAAAGTCCGCGATGAATTCGTCCGCGCCGTAGAACACGTCTCCGCGGCCCCGCTCGACGCGATTGGCCGCCCTCGTCGGGGACCGAAGATCCCTCCCCCGCGTGCGATGCCCTGGACGCCGGGTCTCCGGCCGTCCCGTGCTGACGAGCCATTCTGCCCGGAATCGGGCCCCGAAGCAAGGCTGCGCCGGAGGTGAAGAGTCCGGATTCTTCGGGCGGCGGGCGACCTGATTCTCCTGGATGTGTCGTCGGTCGTTTTCACCGCGGGACCTGCTATCCCGTACTCGTGCTTTCATGCCGCGTATTCGTACCCGTCCACGTTTTCGTACACGTACACGACTTGCATGGAACGAGAGGGCGCAGGAGAAGCTCGGATGAGCGAGGGGAAGTGGAAGGGCAAGGGTAAGCGGGAAGAGCATGAGGAAGGGTAAGGGTAAGTGAGGAATTGAATCCGGGGACGCCTGTCATCCGGAGACCATACTTGCGTCTTATCGCAAAGACCCCGCCGCAGTCATGGGCCGGGGATTTGGACTGCGGCAGGGCCTTTGCATTC
>JBFZBV010000567.1:0-6380 GCA_041308285.1 Planctomycetota bacterium
CCCGCCTCCCGCGAGCCCTTGATTGGGCCTATATTGTCCCTGTCGGCGGGGACTGCTATCCTTATCGGATGATTCTCTTCCGCGGCGCCGTGCCGCAAAAGGCGGGCGGCGGACCGGAATCTTTTGATGGAGCGGATTGGACATGAAGAAATCGCTGGCATTCGCACTCGTGATTTTCGCAACGGCGGTCCTGTCAGCGCCCTGCAATGCGCAGGAACTCCTCATCCCGGGCCAGGGCCCGATTATGGGGGGGCCGGCCGGCGGCCCGGCGGCCGCGACGCCTCAACCGAGGGTGACCATATCCCTGTTTCCGGGCGTGTCTTTCCCCGCGATGGAGACGGGCGAAGACGTCGTGGCGTCCTGCATCGGCGGGGGCTTCTCGTTCGGCATCAACTTCGTGAGGGGAAGGGTCGCCGCAATCGGCATGGACTTCAGCGGATTCGTGGGAATCCCGTCCGACGAGGGCACCGGGTCGTGGATTGGCACGAGCGTCGGCCTCCCGATTAGGCTCGGGAGCCGGGGCCCGGGCATTCTCCTGAGGCCCGGCATAAACCTCGACGTCCTGAACTACCACGTCGGGGATTCGTATTCCTACACCGAAGCCGACTGGAACTCGAGCGTGGGGCTGGGAGCGTCGCTTCTCCTGAGCTTCGAGCTCAACTTCAGCAGGTTCGGATTCGGCTTTTTCGGGTGCTTGGAATACCTCCTCTCGGGCCACAAGGGCACCGAATACCACTACGGGGTCTTCGAGGACGATTTGGTCGGCAGGTTCACCCTGATGGCCGGGTTGAGGCTCACCATCAGAATCTGACCCGGCCTGTTCCGCCCGGGAGGAAACCACCCTCATAACCCGGACGAGCCGGAACCAGAGAGCCTGGGCTCGTCCGGGTCATATCACGCGCTGCGCGCGTGAAACCGGGATATCTCGGTTGACAAGCGTTATTCATTCGAATATATAGCGCTCATGAACGCCGTCCTCCGAAGGGCCGGGGCTGTCCCGGCAATCGCGGTTCTCCTCGCGGCCGCGGCCGCATCGTCCTGCGGGGCCCGCGGGTCGGAGGGTCCCCTGCTCGGGTTCTGCGGGGCCGCGGGCAAGCCCGCTCTGGAGGCGTGCGCTGCGGAGTTCGCCCGGAAGAGCGGCATCGGGGTCGATCTCCAGTTCGGCGGTTCCGGGCAGATGCTCTCGGCAATCGAGATGTCGGGCAGGGGGGACGTCTACGTCGCCGGGTCCCCGGACTACATGGAGGACGCGATACTGAGGGGGCTCGTGGACGGGGGGACGGTCGTCAAGGCCGCCTACCTCGTGCCCTGCATCCTTGTGCAGAAGGGGAACCCCCGCGGGGTGAAATCGCTGGAGGACCTGGCCGCGCCGGGGATCAGAGTGTGCATAGGAAACCCTGACGCCGTGTGCCTCGGGGCGTACGCCATGGAGATATTCGAGAAGGCCGGGATCGGCGACGCGGTCGGGAAGAACGTCGCGGTGCACGCCGAGAGCTGTTCGAAGGTGGCGTCCCTGGTCGCGATGAAGAAGGTGGACGCCGCCATAGGCTGGGACGCCTGCGTCGGCTGGAATCCGGGCGCCGTCGAGGCCGTGCCCATAGGCCCGGAGTCGGTCCCGAGGATTGCGTGCATCCCGGCCGCGGCGTGCACAGCCGCGAAGCGGCCGGCCGAAGCCCGCGCCTTCGTCGAGTTCCTGGCGTCCCCGGAGGGGAAGCTCATTTTCACGCGAGCCGGATATCTCACCGACGAGGGGGCCGCGAGGCGGCTCGCTCCGCATGCCGAGGTGGGGGGCAGGTGCGTGTTCAGGGGGCGGGGCTCGGGGAAGGGCGGTTGAATTGGACGGAGTCCGGTCGTATTCCGGGGTGCAGGGGGCCGCGAGGCGGGGCATGTTCAAGGCGGCGGCGGCCGGCGCGCTCGCGCTCCTCGGGATCTACTTCGGCTGTCTTCTCGCGTCAATCGCCGGCGCGGCGTCCCCGGGGCGCTTCCTGGCCGTGCTCGGGTCCGGCGAGGTGCTCTTCGCAATCAGGCTGAGCGTCGTCTGCGCCACGCTCGCCACGCTCGCCGCCATGGCCGTCGCGCTCCCGGCGGCATGGGCCCTCTCGCGCCTCGAGTTCCCGGGCAAGAACCTGGTGGACACCCTGCTCGACCTGCCCATCGTGGTCTCGCCCATAGCCCTCGGGGCGGCGCTGCTCCTCTTCTTCGGCACCGCGCCCGGCCGGTTCGTCGAGGACCGCATCGCGGGCTTCGTCTTCACCTGGGGCGGGCTCGTACTCGCGCAGTTCACCGTCGTAGCGGCCCTCGCGGTGAGGCTGCTCAAGTCGACGTTCGACTCCATAGACACCCGCTGCGAGGGCATAGCCCGGGTGATGGGCTGCACCGAGTTCCAGGCGTTCCGCAAGGTGACGCTTAGGCTGGCGTGGCCCGGGATGACCGGGGCGGTGCTGCTCACGTGGGCGAGGGCCGTAGGCGAGTTCGGCGCCTCGGTCACGCTCGCGGGCGCGACGGCGATGAAGACCGAGACGCTCCCGATAGCGATATCCCTGAGCTTCGCCACTGCGGACGTGGAGAAGGCGGCGGCCGTGGTGCTCGTGCTCGTGGGAATCGCGTCCGCCGCCCTTCTGTCCCTGAGACTCGTGATAGTCGCGTTCCGGAACCGCGGCCTGGGGGATCGGGCATGATTGAACTGAGGGGACTCGGCACCGAGGCGGGGGCGTTCCGGCTCCGTGGGGTGACCCTCTCCGTGGGCGCGGGGGAATACATCGCCGTTACCGGCCCCACGGGATCGGGGAAGACCGTTCTGCTCGAGAGCATCGCGGGCCTCAGGAGGAACGCCAAAGGCACGGTCTTCATCCGGGGCGAGGACGTTTCCCGCTGGCCGCCTGAGTGGAGGGGCATCGGGTACGTCCCGCAGGACAGGGTCCTGTTCCCGTTCCTGGACGTGAGGGAGAACATCGCGTTTCCCCTCCGCCTGCGCGGGGCCGGGCGGGCGGAAATCCAGGCCGCCCTGTCCGAGACCGCCGCGATGCTGGGCATCGAGGGGCTGCTCGGCAGGCGCGTAGGCAAGCTGAGCGGCGGCGAGGCGCAGCGCGTGGCGCTCGCCCGGGCTCTGGTCGTGAAGCCTGCGGTCCTGCTCCTGGACGAGCCTTTCGGATCAATCCACCCCGCGCTTCGCAGGAAGCTGTGGCACGAGATTGAGGCCCTGCACCGCAGGACGGGATTCACGGCCGTGCACGTGACGCATGACCCCGAGGAGGCCGCAGCCCTCGCATCGAGGTCCGTGCTGCTCGTGGACGGCGCAATCGAGCGAATCGGCGCCCCGGAGGGGATGCCCGATCGCGGCGGGGCAGGGGGCGCGCCGGCTTCCGGCGGGCCCTCCTGACGGCTTTTTCCGCGCGTCGCTTCCTTCCCAGGGCCCGCCATTTCTGCTATCATTCCGTCGCAGGTATCGATTCGCGTTCCCAGTACTCGAATGACAGACGATCAAAAGGAACCGGGCCCCTTCAAGAAACCCAACGACAAGCTCGCGGGGATTCAGTTCCTCCCCGGAGAGGACGGCAGGCTCCGCGGCGAATACCTCGATACTTTCGCCTACGGGGAATTCTGGCACCTCCAGACGGACTGGCAGGACAAGGTGTACGAGCAGTACCTGCCGCGCCTGACGAACGGCGAAATCAGCCCCCTCCACCTCTACATGCTGCTCTACGACATGAACGACAAGGAGGTGTCGCTGAGGACGGGTCTGCGAAAGGGGCTGATACGGAAGCACAAGACCCCGGGCGGATTCATGAAGGCCACGGTACGCCAGCTGATTGGATACGGGAACGTATTCGGCGTCCCGGTGGCGGCGTTCTTCTGCTTCGCTCATCCCTCCATGGCGGACGTCAGGCTCAGCGTCGTGGAGAACAGGGACGGCACGGCATCATTGGTGAAACCCGGCAATGAAAGAAACGAATGGAATTTCCTTCGAGCACCGACTCGCCGCTCATTGTGAGACGGGCACCACGAGGAACATCCTGCTGAACCACGGCCTGGACATATCCGAGGCCATGGTATTCGGCATAGGGGCGGGGATTTTCTTCGGGTATTTCCATTTCTCGAATTTCTCCTTCCCGAGGGTGGTGAACAGGTCGAGGCCCGGGTCATTCCTCAAGTGCGTTCCGAAGCGCCTGGGCGTCAAGGGAGTGTCGCGGAAGTACTGGAGCCAGGCCAGGGCGGCCTCGGAGCTCGACGGTCTGCTCGAGCAGGGTCAGGCAGTGAGCCTGCAGGTGGACATGTTCAACATGGACTACGTAGGCAACGATTTCAGGATACACGCCAACGTCCACTTCATAAACGCCATCGGCCGCGACGGCGACACGTACCTTGTTTCGGACGCCTACTTCCCCGAGCTGGGCCGCCTCAGCAGGAAGTCGATGGAGCTCGGGAGGTTCGCGCGCGGCGACATCAAGCCGCGCGGATTCATGTATCACCCCGTGGAAGTGCCCGGCAATCCGCCGATTGAGAAAGCCGTGCTGAAGGGCCTCAAGGACGCGTGCTTCTACATGCTCAGGATTCCGGTGCTGCCTCTGGGCGTGAAGGGCATCCGCAAGTTCGCCGACGGGATTGTCAACTGGCCGGCGATTGCCAAGACGGACGAGAAGCTCGCGAGGGAACTGCTCTGGTTCGCGATTGTGATGGAGGACATGGGCACGGGCGGAGCCGGTTTCCGGTACATGTACGCGACGTTCCTCCAGGAAGCCTCGGAACTCCTCGGCATCGGGGCCTTGCTGGACCTTTCCGGCCGGATGCGGGAGAACGGCGACAGGTGGCGCGATCTCACAGTGCGGATTCTCAGGATGGGGCGCAGCCGCGAGTTCGACCGAGTGAGATTCGAGGAGTTGAGGGCTCTCATCCACGAGCGCGCCGACTGCGAGGAGGGAATCTTCAGGCAGCTCTCCGGGGAAATCCCGGCCTGACGGACGCCTCGGCCCAATCCCGGGCGGGAGGCGGCTATTTCCCCAGCGCCTTGGCCATCATAGCGGCGATTTCGGCCGGCGCCGAGGGCCAGGACCTCGCGGAGACGAAGTCCAGGTCCTTGGTCATAATCACCACGAGGGGGAACGCGAACCTGACTCCGGCCTTCTCGACGTCCGCCCTGTAGGACTCCGCCACGTGCAGGTCGTCGGGCTTGGACGGGTCGACCCTGGCGCAGGCGAATCCCGCCGAGAGCTCCGCGACCGCCGCGTCCCCGAAGGCCTCCTTCTCCATGCGCCCGGACTCGTCGGATCCGGAATCGAGGAACGCGAGCAGTATTGGCTTCCCCTCAAGGGAGGCAGTATCCAGCGCGGCTTCGTACGAGGCTTCCCAGGCCACTGCGGCGGGCCCGGGCTTCGGCTTGCCCCCGCCCTCCGGGCCGGCGGACGAGGCGGCGGACGCGAACAGGAAGGACGCGAACTCGGGCGGCTCCACGAAGCCCTGCCGCCATCCCACGATGCTCAGATCGCCGGAGAGGACCAAGGCCACCGGGTAATCGAACGTCCCGCCCTTGCGTTCGACGCCGATTTTCCACCTCTCCGCGGCCTTTCTCGCCCATCCGCTCGTGCCGGGGTCGATTTTGACGCAGAGGAACTGCCTCGTCGCCTTTATCACTTCCTTGTCCGCATACGTACGAGTATGCATCTTGTCGCAGGCGGGTCACGTCCCGCCTTCGATTGTGAGGTCGAGGAGGAGGGGTATCTTCTTCTCCGCGGCGAGCGCCAGGGCCTTCTCGTAGTCGGGGAGCCAGCGGACGGCCGCGAATTCGTCGTCGGGCTCGAAGTCGATTGCGCCCCCGCCTTTCTGCACCAGAATCCTGAATATCTTCGCGTCCGCGGGGCCGCAGGCGGCCGACGCCGCGAGGTGCGCCCTGAGGGCGTGCGTCAGGCGGAGCCCCGGATCGGGGACGTCGGCAGAGGCGGGGTGCAGGGCTTTGAGCCCCTTGTCGAACACGGCCTTCCACTCGGGGGCCGTGCGAGTCCTCGTGTAGAGGGGATGGCCGTGGCACTTCCTGCAGAGGGCCTTGAACGTCTCCGCGCCGTCGATCTCCATCTCGAGGCGCCTCGTCTTCCTCTCGCCCTCGCGTATCCTGAGCGCCTCGTCCTCCGACCCGGCGGCTGAGGCCCTCAGGTAGCCGAGCACCGCGCGTGCGCGGCCGGGCTCCAGCCCCGCCTCGGCCTTGGGGCAGCCGCGCGACTCGACGACGGCCTTCCACCCGGCGTACATGTAGAACCTCGGGTCGTAGAGCCCGTGGCACGCCGTGCAGCTGTCGGCGTAGGCCGCCTCGCCGGCGGCCGTCGCCTCGGCGAGCTTCGCCGTGAGGCCTGCCTCGTCCGCGCCGCGGTCCACGGCCCCGCCGGCGGCCA